>JAGFJJ010000079.1 GCA_024102815.1 Phycisphaerae bacterium | reverse complement strand
TTACACTCTGTCACGAACGGCCTCCGTGCCTCGGCATGATTGCGTTGGAGCAAACCCTATCATACCAGGTTCGAAGGCCTTCCTTATGCGCGAATCAACGTCAACTCATGAAATATCCGGGCTAGGGGCAATTTTCCGGCGCCGCAAACGGATACGGTTTCAGGCTGAAGGCATTCACGACCTGGAGAATATCCAGCCCGTTAGCAACTTCATCGGGCACCTGCGGATTCACATCCACCCAGGAAATGTGCGGCGCATTGGGATCTTGCGCGAATTTCTTCAACACCGCAGTGATATCAAAACCGTTTACCGTGCCATTCGGCGGCGTCCATGCGCCGGCACCCGAATCGAAGGTTCCCACGACGTCTCCCCAGAATCGACCACCACTGGGTTGTGGAACCGTACGCAGGTAGAGGGCGTCCGAGAAGATCTGCCCATCGGCCGAAGTGCTGATCTCATATCCGTGATCCGTGGCAATTTCGCAATCTGCGACGAAAACGATCGGCTCGTCCCAGATGCGCACCACGGCAGCATCGGACACTCTCGCGATGCCGTCCGCATCGGGCGTATCAATCCAGCCCAAGGCACCCCCGTTCGGTCCAGACAACACTAGGCGGAAGGCGACCTCACTCGCCCCATTGTTCGGCACGAAGGCAAGGTAGCGATTCTTCGGTGCGTCGTGGGGCGATGGTCCGTCCAAAGGCGGGTTGATTGGCAGCGTGCCCTCAATCTGCCGAATGCCGACGGACTCCACGACCTCAGGAACACCTCCGGCACGCCGGGCACCGGCCGAATCCACGAAGGCAAGCTGCGCGTCGTAAAGCGTTCGGCCGACGTTGCCGAGGATGTTGGCGCTTACCGAGACCGGCGTCGACTGCCCGACGGCAAGCGACAGCGTTCCAATCACGGGTTCCCCTGGAGGCAGTCCATTGAGGCTAACCGGGGCCGGGGCGGGATGGTCCGTCGAGTCTTCCGCAACTTCGACCACGCGAATCGCATAGTCGAGTTGGCCGTCCCCATCCGATTCGTTTGTCAATGAGAACGCCAATTCAAACGGCTGCGCCGCCCGGGCGGTGATGATATCCGGAAGATCGTTACGCTTGATCCCGCACCAGAGGTTGGCGCGATACAGCTTGCCTGCACACTGGAACGAATGTCCCGTATCAATATTCGTGGAATTCAAGGCGTAACAGGCCGTTTGCCCCGGAGTGAGCCCCGGCGGCGCCGTGATTGTTACGGAGAAGGTCGTACACTGCCCCGCGGCAAGGCTCACGCTTCCCGATGAAGGGCTGAAGACCGTCGGGCCGGCAATCGTGCAGTCCGGAGGACTGGCCGGTAGTCCAGCCAAGGACCAGTTGTAACTGTGCGTGGACGTCGAATCATTGCACAAGGTGAGGTAAGCGACCTTGGTCGATTGGTTGACACAGTACGAGACGCCGTTGGGGTTGTGGCATTTATCCTTGCACTTGCCAGCATTCCAGGCACGATAGATGTTGAAGACTTCCGCTCCGGTGATTGCCCGCCGGAAGATTTGCACCTCGTCAATATCGCCGTCGAACAGCGCGGGGGAGGGTAACGTACGGTCGCCAATTCGCAGCGACGAGCCGTTTGCCAAGCCCAGGTAGCGCGGCGTGGGATTGAACGTCGAGACGGCCGTGCCGTCAATGTAAAGCGTTCCGCCATTGGGCTGGTCGCGGTCCACTGTCACGGCGACGTGGTGCCACTGGCCGTCCGCCACATTGGTCGCCGACGAATCCAAGAACGACGTAACGCCTCCACCGAAGAATAGCGCCTGGTCGGCGAGAGTCAGTTGCAGGACGCCGTTATTCAGACTGAAGTCGTAGCCGTTGGCAAATGTCCAGAACCAGAAGCTGCTCACGCCCCATTTGTTGACCATGGGACGAGTTCCGGTCGATTCGCACGTTCGAATCCACGCGTCGATCGAGAGGTCCTGAGGCACGCAATTCTGGAAGAAGAATGCGCAGCTCGTGGTAAAATCCAGAAGGTTGTTGTCTGGCACGAGAACTGTGTCGTTAACGCCATCGAAGCGCAAAGCATTGGCGACACGCCCTGGCAACGGCTGCGGGCCGTTCGTGTGGGTTCCGTCGAGATTATTCGAAACCTCGTTGGCTGTCGGGCCGGTCGTCTCGTCCAGCGGCCACCACGCTGCGAGATTGGTCGGTGGTTTGACGCAGGGCAGGCAGGGAATCTCTACGTCGCCGATCTGCATCTTGTCGGAGGAAAGGTAGTTGCCGTTGAGGTCAATCAGCACACTGTTAAACGCGCCGCCGCCCTGTCCCGGCGTATTCTGGAGCCCGTAAATGTACTGCGGACCATATTGCAGCGCATCGCCCGTGGCCCAAACGGTACCATCCGTCTCGTAGTCCACGCCGCCCGCGGCGTTACTCACGATGCTACCGAAAAGGAACCCAATGTCGAAGGTGTGACCGGAGGGCACCCAGCTCGATCCATTGAATCGGTACTCGAGCACCTCCGAGAGGTGCGCACTCGGCGACGTGTTGTCGTACATCGATCGCTCGCCGATGAGCATGCACCCATCGGTTGAGAACGCCAAGTCGGATGGTGGGTTTGAATAGTCGTACGTCGCAAGATCAGGGATCGTGACCTCAAGCTGCGGCGCGCCGGAGAAGTTCCCGCCCACGAGCGCGACGCTCCAGATCGTGTTGAACGTGGAAGTCGAGTACCGGCCCCAACCGCCGTCTTCCGCCCAGACTCCGTAGTAAACGCGCCCGCCATGCACATCGACGCCCCACAATCGCTCACCCAGGGGCGCGTATCCGGCGGCGCCATTGTCCGCGGTGCCGGGATCAAACGTGGATAGGATGCTCCCAGCCGCATTGAGGCGGTAGATCTTTCCGTCTTCGAAATTCGTCACGAAGAACTGGCGGTTGGCGCAATCGTAGGCGATGTTCCCCAGTCCCGGACCCGTGTTTGGCAGAACCGCGAACGTGCTGATCGCGGCCGTCACCGCGTCAATCTTGTACACCGCTCCGGGACCGCCGGCGCCGAACGTATCGGAATAGTAGGAGGTCGAAGCGGTGACGTAAATATTCCCCTGCCGGTCGAGCGCGACGCCGAAGACGTTGCCAAGATTGGTCGCATTCCAACTTGGATGCGAGTACCGCGCGGCGCCGCTCCAATGTGTATTGAGCGGCGCGCTCGCCTTGTTCTTGACGTCCAGGATCCAGAGCCGTTCCTGCCCGCTCGAGGCAAAATCCGTACCTGTCGCCACGGCGACCGGACCTGTAAACCCGGCGTACAACGGGTCGTTGAATCGCGGCGGACGCTGGCAGCAGTCTGCCGTGCCGCACGAGGGTGCAGGGTCCGTGCAGGGATCGGGATTGCAGACCGAATCGTCTCCACCGTAGTAGCCGAACAATTCATTGCACTGCGTCGCTGTCAGAATCTGGCAACTGCTTCCACCAAATCCGTCCGGCACACAACAAGCCCCAGTGCCTTCCTGACACGGGTCGGGCGTACAGGCAATGTTGTGGCCGATGTAGCTTCCTCCCTGGTTTTCGCATTCGTCCAGGGTAAGAACAACGCAGCTCGGACCATCGCATAAATCGCGCAAACAGCAAGCACCCGTCGGCGGCGGGCACTCTACGTCCTCGCATAGTACGTTGTCGCCCAGATAGAGCCCCGGAATCTGCTCGCACTGCACTTGCGTAAGCTGGACGCAGAACGAATTGCCGCCGGGGCCGTTGGCGATACAGCAGGCGCCGAGTATGTCCGAACCACAAGGCGGACAAGTGTACGTTATGATTCCGGTGGTCGGATCACCGCTCATCTGCGGCTGTGGGCATGGAATTCCCGCCTGGCAGCCTCCCACGCAGGTCACGGCTTGCGTCAGCGGATCAACCACCGGCCGGCACTCCATGTCACCCACTTCGTCGCACAGGCATTCGGCGCTGAGATTGTTGTTCGCATCCTGGAAGATCTTATCAGGAACGCAGGCGTCGTAAGGCGGCGGACAGGGTCCGCTGCAATGCGCCGTGCATGTGCCCGCCAGGCACGGGTTACATTCGGAAATGAATGTGCATTCTGCCGGATCTGAGGCACCCAGACATTCGCACGCATACGTAATCGTGCCATCCAGGTTGCCCTTGCCGACGAGCGTGCATTCCTTGGTCGGGTCGCCGCAGGGCTCGACACATCCGATGGTATTGGTTGCGGGGTTGAACTCTACGTGGCATTCCGGCGTACCGCAGTCGCAGCAGGAGATGGCCACGAAGTTGCCGAATTCATCAGCGACGATCTCTTTCGGGTAGCAGGTGTCTGCGGGATCCTGGCAACCGCCTGTGCACGACTGCCCGGTCGGGTCCGGCTCGCACGCGGCAGGACCGGCATCACACGTGCAGGAGTAGGTCGTTGAGTCATCCGGGTTCGTGACCGTGACTAGCTCGCACGGACCGCTTCCGGCCGGGCAGGTTCCCTGGCATGCGGCGCCATCGGGGCCCATCTCCACGCGGCAGGGGTCGGCTGCCGGCTCAACGCAATCACATATTGCGGTCGTGGTCCCCAATTGCAGCGAGGTCGTCACCGACTGCGGAACGCAGGCGTCCGATTGCGCCGGACAGGGGCCGGTGCAATGCGATGAGCAGGTTCCCGGATTGCACTCCGTGTTGCATTCGTGGATCCAATCGCATGTCCCGGGATTGGCCGGGTCCTGGCAGTCACAAATGTAGCTGATCGTTCCGTCGAGATTGCCGCGCCCGACAAGCGTGCAGCTGCCGGCGGCACCGCAGTCGTTCTCGCAGTAGATCTGGAGCGTGGCCGGCTCGTACGCCACGTGACAACCCGTCGGCGCACATTGGCAGCACGTAATGCCGACGAAATGGCCGTTCGCATCTGCAAGTATTTCTCGCGGCGAACAGAACTGGTCCGGCGTACCGCAGTTTCCCTCACAAAATAACCCATCGGGACTGGGCGCGCACATTGGCGGGTCGACCGCCGACAGGTCCACTTCGTCGACAAAATAGTAACCCCACGAAATGCCGGGCTGGCCGCCGCCTACGTTCTGGGTCGTCGTATTCGAAGCGCCGTTGAAGTTTCCGATGACAAGATGGTCTTCACCTCCGGCCGCCACAAACGTCCCTGAGACCAGTTGCCAGCCGTTCTTGAGCGTGATCGGACCGGAGTTGTTCACAACCTGGGGCGTCACCGCGATGGGTGTCGTGATCGGTTGATAGCCGACGGGCCCCGCCTGCACGTACGCGGCCAGTTCCGCCACGGCGGTGTCGCAGTTGTCACATAGCGATACGTAGAAAGAAATCTGGTACGTTGTCGCGGCTGCGAGAGGTGAGGATAACTGCACCTCAATGTATTCGCGGTAAGTTGGGTCGAAGTTGTCCCAGGCGAAGAAGCCCGCGTACGCCTGCCCGCTGAACGCCGCTTCCGCGCCGAAGTTGTTGGTGGGGACATCGCAGAAATTCGGTGGTCCCTGGCAGGCGTTGAAGTAATCGGACGTGCCGTTGGTCGGCGTTGACCAGTCGTCTACGAACCCGCCTACCTGGCTGCAACTGGTCGGGCAGACGGTGTAGTTTTCGAAGTCGGCGTTCGGTACAAGATTCGGTGCGGCCGAGGCAGCCACCGATAGTATGGCAACGGATGAAATGCAAAACCGAACAACGCCAGGAAAGTCCACATTCCTCGCCATGACTCACTCCCTCATCGATCTGATTGCGTCTGCCGGTCTCGCGGTCCGGTAACGTCGCCTTGTAACCAATTTAATAGAAAGCACTTACGCATGATCCGTGAATCAACGCAGGACCAGACGGATTGCGATATAATGCGCAAGCGGGTGGGGCACGGGCGCTCCTCTCCACAAGACAACGCACCGTTTCAGGGCTCCACGGCTCAATTCTCCCGTCGAGCTCCGGCAGGCCAGGCATGTCGAACGCGATCGTGACGCAGATGCTCGGGAAGCTGTCGGCTGGTGATGCCACCGCCGCGGAGCGGCTCCTGCCCTTGGTGTATGATGAATTGCGCGCCCTTGCGGATCGCTTTCTTCGATCCGAACGGCCGGACCATACGCTGCAGGCGACGGCGCTGGTTCACGAGGCCTTTTTGCGCCTGGTCGATCAGCACGAAGCAAGGGTCTCGGATCGCGCCCATTTCTATCGCATCGCCGCCCTGGCCATGCGTCGCATTCTCGTGAACCATGCCAGAGACCGAGGACGCATCAAACGGGGAGCGGGGGCACACAAACTGCCGCTCGATCATTTTGAGCCGTCGGTAGAAATGCCGGACGTCGATTTCGAGGCCCTTGACCGCGCGCTCGACAAGCTGGCTGCGATTGACGATCGCAAGGTCCAGGTCGTCCAACTGCGTTATTTTGGTGGTCTGTCGGTGGAAGAAACGGCCGAGGCCCTCGGGCTTTCCGTTGCGCAAATCAAAAGAGACTGGGCACTTTCGCGTGCCTGGTTGCTCAGCGAGCTTCAACGTAATGACGCCCAGTGCCTCTGATCGGTGGCGACGTCTGGAGGAGCTCTTCAGCGAAGCGCACGCGGCGTCGGAAGCCCGGCGCCAGGAACTGCTTTCTCTGATTGAAGCGGAGGACCCGGCGTTGCGGCTCGAACTCCTGTCGCTTCTCGATGCCGCTGCAACGACAGATTGTTTTCTCGACCACCCCCCGATCGGACCTGTTCTGGCCACCGTCGAGGGCCGGAAGATGTCGCGCCTCGATGCCGACCTCGCCGGCGTTCAGTTGGGGCCCTATGCCCTTACACGCATTATCGCGACGGGCGGCATGGGCACCGTCTATCTGGGCGAGCGCTCCGACTCCCAATTCGCACAGCGCGTGGCCATCAAGATCATGCAAACGCCGGGCGGCCCCTCGAGAAAAGCCGAAGTCCTCCAGAGGTTTCAACGGGAGAGGGAGACACTCGCTCGTCTAAGCCACCCCAACATAGCCGGCCTTATCGATGGAGGCACCACGCCGGACGGCAACCTGTACTTTGTGATGGAGTACGTGGACGGGCGACCTATCGACGAATACTGCGATGCGCTCATCGTATCGACCTTTCATCAGGGTTCCGCCCGCCTGCAGAACCGCCCAAAGCTCGAGCTGTTCCTGGCCGTCTGCTCGGCCGTGGCCCACGCTCATCGTCATCTCGTCATTCATCGAGACCTCAAGCCCGGAAACATCCTCGTGACGTCGGAAGGCACACCGAAGCTGCTCGACTTTGGCGTCGCCAAGCTGATCGGAGATGAATCGGGGGAACGAAGCCGGCTGGTCACCGCCGGTGGAGAGTTCCTCGGAACAGTCGCCTACGCAGCTCCCGAGCAGGTGGCTGGTGACAATGAGACAATCGACACTCGGGCCGATGTCTATGCACTCGGGTTGATACTTTACAGGTTGATCATTGGCGAACACGCTTACGAGCTGCATGAGAATCTCGAACGTCTCGTTCATCGCATCGTGAATGAAGAGTTGAGAATTCCGAAGAAACCGGCACATCCGCTCGACGACGAACTCGAAGCAGTAATCCTCCAGGCGACTGCCAGGGATCGACATCGACGCTATGCCTCCGTAGACGCGCTCCAACGTGACATACGACGCTACCTCGACAATGAGCCCGTTGAAGCACGAGGCGACAGCGGCTGGTACCTGCTGCGAAAGACAGCGCGCCGCTACCGCACTGCCATCGCTTCCAGCATCGTGATCGTCGTTCTGGCCTGTCTGCTCTCGATAACGATGACCGTCCAGGCTCACCGAATCGCCCATGAACGCGATCGGGCGAAAGTCGCGGAGCAAAACGCGGTGGAATCATCCGGGCAGCTGGCCCGCTCTCTCGTGCTTAGCGACATCGAACGCGGCAGGCTCATGGGCGTGACCGGAAACACCGTCCTCGCCGAGCAGCTTCTCTGGCGTGCCTACTTTCGGTCACTGGATTTTCCCAACGCGAGAAACGGCCCGTCGAATGCGATGCTGCCGGCGAGCGCACCGTTGTCGGGCTTTGACCCCCAAGATGCCCTTGCCCGCCGGGCGTACTGGGCACTGTGGGAGCTTTACGCTCGTCAGCCTTGTCGAGCGACATTCACCCTGCCTCACGGCCGGGCTTTGTCCCTGGCGATGAGCCCCGACGGCCAGCGCTTTGCAATCGGGGACGAGCGCGGATGGGTATCACTCTGGACAGAGTCTGGCGATTCCCCGCTTTGGGCAGTCCGCGCTCATGATTCCGCGACCGCAGTCTGCTTTAGCGCCGACGGACAAATAGTCGCCTCTGGAGGTGAGGACGGCCGTGTTGCTGCGTTGGATGCCGACTCCGGTGCCGAACTTGTATCACTTGACTCATACCCGTCCGCTGTGTTGGCCGTTGCATTTCGCATGGATGGTTCTGGTCTCTTTTCTATTGCACGCGATGGCACTTTACGAGAGAGCGATCTGCAGCGGATTGGCGAAATGCGCGAGGTTAAGCTGATAGCGGCACTCCCTGCCATTTCACCCGACGGTGAGCCAGTTGCCGAGAGCCGACCTGAATCTCCGGCGAAACTGCCGACACTCTATTCCGCGGCCTTTTCGCCGGACAGGACACGGATTGCCACCTCCCACACAGATGGAAGTCTTCGGCTTTGGGATCTTGAAACAGGTCAATTGCTGAGAGAGCTCTCGGGGTACGTGCGGGGCATCACCGCATCCGCGTTCTCAAACGACGGCCGCTGGCTCGTCGGCGGCGGGCGCGATCACGTGTTGCGCCTTTGGGATATGGAATCTTCAGCCCCGCTTGATGCAATTCACGGGCACACGGGAATTGTCGTATCTTCCGCCTTCTCGCCGGACAATCGTGTCCTTGCCACTGGCGGTGATGACAAGACAATCCTGCTTTGGTCGATGCCAAACCTTCAGCGCCTCGCGTCGTTCACCGGACATACGGCCGCCATTTCCAGACTGGCGTTTCTTGAATACGGCGGGCGACTCGTGAGTGTGTCGTACGACCAGTCTGCCAAGATATGGGACACGGCTCCCTATCGCTGCTACCATCCCCTTGCAGGTCATACCACAACGGTGATGACGGCGAGCGTCAGTCCGGACGGTACGCTGATCGCCACCGGTGCTGCGGCCAAGGATGCCAGGGTTGGAATCTGGGACGTCCAAACAGGAATGCCCCGGCATTTCTACACTGGACACAGCAACGCCATCTCCGGTGTAGCATTCAGTCCGGACGGAAAGATAATAGGTTCAGCAGGCTATGACGGGATCGTGCAGTTGTGCGACCTCCAATCCGGGCAATGTCGGCAGATAACCGATGACGCACCTTATGCCCTGTGCGCAATTGACTGGCACCCGGATGGCCATGCATTCTTCACGAGCGGGAACGATGGGAGGCTTATCCAGTGGGATCCGTACTCCGGCTTGACCGTTGCCGTTCGCTCGCACCCGAATGAGCGGGCTCCCGCCGTTGCTTGCAGTCCCGACGGCAAATGGGTCGCCGTCGCGCTCTGCTACGGGCGTGAAGTGATTCTTTACGACGCCGACACGCTCACAGTCCGTGGGAAAGCCACGGCGGATGACATTGCCCTTCGCTACATCAGATTCTCGCCCGACGGGACGTTGCTAGCGACCGGCGGCGATGACCGTACCATTCGGCTCTGGTCGGTTGGCACACAAGGGCTGAGCGGTCCGGTAGCCAAGTTTGAAGGGCATCGCCAGGACATATTCGCTATGGACTTCTCTCCAGACGGACAATGGCTCGTCTCGGGAAGCAGGAATGGAGAAATCAAGATCTGGAACCTTCAGGATCGCGCGTGTCTGGCCACATTGGATGGTCAGACCGAGATGATCTTCACCATCGCTTTCCTGCCGGACTCCCGGCACATTGTTTCGGCAGGTACGGGCGGCGCCCTGGGCATTTGGTCGCTGGATTACTATGGCGATCACATCGTTGCCAACCGCCGATATTGGAAGTCCCGGCTCGCTGAGCAGAACCAGCCGTAAAGCTCATCCTTCACCTGGAAATCCGGTGGGGATCGGTCACGGGTCCTTGGGGAAAGACGCCTCAAGATCACGTGTCCCAAGTCGACATCGCTGCCCTGGGGGCGGATTCGGCTTACCGCCGCTGAAGTGCCAAGGTTCTGCCACAGGGTCTCTGTGCGCGCCGTATTATACGAGAGGGCCGTGGCAATGAGATAGGATTCGATTCGTACCGTTTCATTATTCGTATGCAGCATTCCGGAGCGCTTGCCGGACTCTTGAATTCCCGGCCTTCTCTCGAGCGTATTGCAGCAATTGACTGCGTATCTCTTAATGTGCAGGTGATGAATCTATCTTATTCTGACGTCGTTCTTCGACTTTTCATTTCTCGGTGAGGATCTTGCGGGCTGCGGCAAGTGCAAGCGTTACAGGCGTGTCGTTTGCGCTTACGGTGATCGACTGGGCGGCGGCGTCCACAGCAAGCACGGTTACGCGGGCGCCTGGCTTGAGGCCGTGCTCGGCCGCAAACAGTAGAAACGGCTCCTCCTGGTCGGCGATTCGCGCTATGGAAACCCTGGCACCGGCGGTACAGTTGGAAAGCGGTTCCGCACGAGTATTGCGGAGTTGGCCATTGCAATCCGGAATGGGGTCGCCATGTGGGTCCGCGTCGGGTCGGCCCAGAAAGTCATCCAGAGCCTCCAGTACCCGGGGAGATATGGCGTGTTCAAGTCGGTCGGCTTCGGCGTGAACGACCGACCAGTCAAGTTTCAGCGTCTCGACGAGAAACGTCTCAATCAATCGATGGCGCCGGATAATGTCCACCGCCGCTCTTGTTCCCTTGGCAGTGAGAGACACCCCGCCAAACCGCTGGTACCTGGCCAGCTTGGCTGATGCGAGCTTCTTGGCCATCGCGGTGGCCGTGCCCGTCGTCACCCCGACGATGGCCGCCACACTGGTCATGCCAGCTTCGCCCGTTGGGGACTCCCGACTAAGCGTGTAGATCGCTTTCAGGTAGTTCTCCACCGTCTCGCTGACCACGATGTCCTCCCAATTGCGGGCGTCCGAACGTGGGGCACCTGGAGTCGCGCCACGCGGCTTGACTTCGTCTAATCAAAGATTATACTTCGATTAGTCGAACTTGCAAGGTGGTGTGCTTTATTAGCACGACCAGCGAGGCCCCCGCATGCTTTTTCGGACGTGATGCTTGCGGAACGCGCTGGTGCGTATGCCGCGCCATGGCATACGACCCTTGCGGTGGCGGGACCGCGAAGTGTGATCAGGGGCAATCCTTACAAATGAGCGCTACCTCCCTCGTCCCGGTTGTCCTGGGGTTGGCGGTTGTCTTCTGGCCGCGCCTCGGGCTGCTCGCGCGATGGCGCAAGGCGCAGGAACTGGCCCGGCGTATCCGGCAGGAGGATGCGCTCAAGCACATACTCAAGAGCGAAGCCAACGGGCGCGTGGCGACCCTTGAAAGCATCGCCGGGTCACTGCAAATCACCACCAACTGCGCCGCACGCCTGCTGGAGGAGTTGGCCGCGCACGATCTGGTGACGTTCGAGAGCGGTCGTCTGCGTCTCCGGCCAACAGGGCGGGAGATGGGTCTCCACGTCATTCGCGCACATCGACTATGGGAAAGCTATCTTGCGGACCACACGGGTGTCGCTGAGGAAGAATGGCATGACCGGGCAGAGAGAAAGGAACATCTGTTATCCCGGGAGCAGGCAGACGCGTTGGCGGCCAGACTGGGTTTTCCCATGCAGGACCCGCACGGAGACGTTATTCCCGACTCGGTGAGCGAGCTCGAAAAGGTGCCGGGTCGGTCGCTCAACGGCGTGTCCCCTGAAACGCCCGTGCTTATCACACATCTTGAGGACGAGCCAGTCACCATCTATCGCCAGCTTGTAGCTCTCGGGCTGCGTCCAGGAATGCGAGCATTCGTCATTGAGCGATCTCCAATGCGCATTCGTTTCTGGGCGGACGGCAACGAACACGTCCTTGCGCCGGTGTTCGCCGAGAATGTCTCAGTACAGCCACTGCCGGAGTCGCGCGCGGCGGATCTTGTAGAAGAAAAGTTCCTTTCCGGCCTGAAACCCGGCGGGCGCACACGCGTAACAGGTCTTTCTTCCGCATGCCGCGGTCCGGAGCGCCGCCGGCTGCTCGACTTGGGATTCGTTCCGGGTACATGGGTTGAGGTGGACATGGTCAGTCCCGCCGGTGATCCGACCGCGTATCGTGTGCGTGGGTCGGTGGTGGCTTTGCGACGCGAGCAAGCCAATCTGATTCGAGTCGATTCTGAGGAGACCGAGATCCAATGAATCCCTCCAATGACGTTTCCTCGGTTGCCCTGCCCGGCACGGCGGCTACGGCAAGTGCCGCATGCGCGTCGTGCAGTGCTTATCGCGCGGCCAATCTCAAGAAGCTCGGGGTGGCGATGGGCAACTGGGACTATGTCGTGGCCCTCGCGGGCAATCCTAACACAGGCAAGAGCACGGTTTTCAATGCCCTTACCGGCTTGCGCCAGCACACCGGCAACTGGCCGGGAAAGACCGTGTCGCGCGCCGAAGGCGGCTACGCCTACGATGGGAGCCGGTTCAAGTTGGTGGATCTCCCGGGCACGTACTCGCTCCTATCGACCAGCCTCGACGAGCAGATTGCCCGCGATTTCGTCCTGTTCGGCCAGCCGGACGTAACGGTCATCGTGGCTGACGCCACGCGCCTGGAACGAAATCTCAACCTCGTGCTTCAGATTCTGGAAATCACGGAGCGCGCCGTCGTGTGCCTGAATCTGATGGATGAAGCCAAGCGCCACGGCTTCACCGTGGACGAGCGACAGCTTGCGCGGGACCTCGGCGTGCCGGTCGTACCCACCACGGCCCGCTTCGGTCAGGGAATGTCCGAGCTTCTGCGCGCCATCAAAGACGTCGCTGCTGGCGAGTTTGTCTGCCGGGCACAGCGGCTCGAAGGTGAGCCCTCTGCCATCAGACCGGCGCTGGTCGACCTGATGGCCCAGCTCAAAGCGGCTTTCCCTGAGCTGCCCAACCCGCGTTGGGTCGCGTTGCGTCTGCTCGGCGGCGACGATTCCATTGTAGAATCGCTGCGCAGTGGGCAGCTGGGAAGGCTAAAGACGGTTGCGAAATTGGAGCCGGCCTAGACGGCCTCTCGAGCTGCGCATGGAAACACTGAATACCACTTCCGAAAGCCCGCAGGCTACTGCGATCCTCGCTGCGACACAGCGATGGCGTTCGCAGATACCGGGCGATGTGCACGAGCACATCGTCGAAGCCCTGTACGATCAGGCTGCGCGAATCGCTGATCGGGCGATTTCGCGCCCTGGTCGAGCGGCACGGCCCACTTTCGACCGCACTCTGGACCGCATTCTGACCAGCAAATTGTGGGGCTTTCCCATCATGATTCTACTGTTCGCGGCCATGTTCTGGATAACCATCATGGCGGCGAATGTGCCTTCGAGCTGGATTGCGTGGATCTTGATGGATCAGGGACATCCGTGGCTCCGAGACCTGTTCGTTGGCGCAGGTTCACCGTGGTGGTTGACTGGTCTGATTGTGGACGGCATGTACCTGGGCACGGCGTGGGTCGTGAGCGTCATGCTGCCCCCGATGGCAATATTCTTTCCAATGTTCACACTACTGGAGGACTTTGGCTACCTGCCTCGCGTGGCGTTTAATCTCGACCGGCTTTTCAAGGCTTCCGGAGCTCATGGCAAGCAGGCCATGACCACGATGATGGGCTTCGGCTGTAACGCCGCTGGCGTCATCGCGACGCGAATCATAGACAGCCCGCGCGAACGGTTGCTGGCGGTTATTACCAACAATTTCGCTCTTTGTAACGGGCGCTGGCCGACGCAGATTCTGATCGCCACGGTGTTTCTCGGCGCGCTCGTTCCTGCGTCGCTGGCCGGTCTCGTGTCCGCCACGGCCGTGACCGGTGTCGCGCTGCTCGGCGTTCTGCTGACACTCCTTGTGGGCTGGGCGCTGTCGCGCACCGTACTCAAGGGGGAGGTCAGCACCTTCAGCCTCGAATTGCCTCCCTATCGGCCCCCACGATTTTGGCAGACACTCTACACATCACTGATCGACCGAACTTTGTTCGTTTTGTGGCGCGCGGTGGTCTTTGCGCTGCCGGCCGGCGCCGTCATTTGGCTGGTCGCCAACGTCCATGCCGGCGGCGAAAGCTTGGCCGAACACTTCATTCGTTTCGCAAATCCGATCGGCCTGGCTCTCGGCCTGAACGGCGTGATCCTGCTCGCCTACATCATCGCCATCCCCGCCAATGAGATCGTTATTCCCACGGTGCTTATGTTGACGGTGATGGTCACCGGCGCTCACGGTATCGGCAGTGGGGCGGGGGTGATGTTCGAACTGGACTCGAACGACGCGGTCCGCCAGCTCCTAACGGCCGGCGGCTGGACAACGCTCACTGCTGTAAACCTAATGCTCTTCAGCTTGTTGCACAACCCGTGCAGCACGACGCTCTATACCATCTACAAGGAGACTGGTAGCGCCAAATGGACCATTGTCTCCGCTCTCCTCCCTCTGACGATGGGCTTCGCGGTGTGCGGCTTGGTGGCGTTCGTCTGGCGGATGGTATCGTGACGGGAGTTCTTCGGCAGGCCACGTAACGAAGCGCCCGGTTGATATGGACGACCTCTCATTTGAGCCGTTCCGCTTTCGTACCGCCATCGAACCAAACTTGTGTTTCGGGATTGGTGTTCCGGACCATCAGGAGAATTGGACGCCGGCGCCGGACCGGTTGGAGGTAGCCCAGTCGATACACTTGGAAGTGGCGACCGGCTGCATTCAAGAATGCTTCCTGGGAATAGTTGTGGGAGCGGCCGTTAGCGCACTCACGGATATATTCCGGCGCTTCGTTGACACACAAGGGGCTTGCAAGAAGCACCGCGCCGCGGCACAGCCGTGCGAGGTGGGCCATGATCGGCTCATGGGCCATGGTCCTTGCATCGCACAATCTGCTTCCCCAGTAAATATAGTGATAGGTACTGATCATTTGGACAAAGTCGAAGGGGCCGCCAATGACTTCGACGGCCCCGGCGGCTTCGTCGAGCGTCATCCGCTTGAACTGCGCCTTTGACTCCAGTCCTACGCGTCGAGCGACGTCATTTGCCACATCGACAAAAGCAGCAACCGCGTCAATGCCGAAGGCGCGTTGGCATACCGGCTGCATGGCTTGGCGCAGCACGAAATAACCCTTGCACGACCCCACGTCCAGGAACGTGTGTGCACGCGCGGGATAGGCGCGGCTGAGCCGTCGCCAACGAGAACGAAGCTTCCAGCATGCATGGAGCTTTCCGGCAAGGACTCTATATGTATGGTTTTCGGGATACGTGTCCAAGCGCTTATTCAACGCCGCGAGATCATCGTTCACTTTGCCATGGATGCCGAAACGTATGCGAAGAGCCTTCCATGCCATGTCTCGCAATCGAAATTGCGCGCTACGATTTGTTCCCGTCACAGCGACACTCCGGATCTGCCTTCGACTTCGCTTGGCGGCGCGAGCCAACGCCGTGCTCCAGGCGAGAAGCCAAAGTTGATGACCACCGGGCCCGTGCCGTCCCGAGAACCTTCGTGGCACTGACCGCGGCCGAGCGGATCATAATGGTCGGAAAGCCGCTTGCATGCGGCGTTTTCCAAATGTCAGAATCTTGTCAGATTGGTGCGATGGATATTCGCGGGGTCCGCGTCATACTCTCGCCTTGTATGGAACGCCGAACACGCATCCTGCTCATCGAGGACGAGCCCAAGGTGGCCGAGGCCGTACGAACCGGTCTGGGGGCGCAGGATTTCGATGTCACGACCGCTGTAACGGGTGAGGAGGGTCTCGTGCGGCTGACCGCCGAGCCCTTTGAACTGCTCGTGTTGGATGTCATGCTGCCGGGGCAGGATGGGATCGAGGTGCTGCGTGGGCTGCGGCAGAAGGGGGACAAGCTCCCGGTGTTGATTCTCACGGCGCGCGACGCACTCGAGGATCGTGTACTCGGTCTGGATTCCGGGGCCGACGACTATCTCGTGAAGCCTTTCGCCATCCCTGAGCTCGCGGCACGCGTCCGGGCGCTTCTTCGCAGAGGAAGCATGGAGAGCCCGCCTCATCTTGCCTGTGGGGATCTGCACGTTGACGTCCCCGCGCGACGTGCGAGGCGCGGCGACTGCGAGCTTTCGCTCACGGTGCGCGAATTCGAGCTCTTGGTCTACCTGCTGCGACACCAGGGGACGGTTGTCACCCGGGGAATGTTGGCGCGCGACGTCTGGCAGCAGACGCGACGTGCGACCCCATTGGACAATGTAATCGACGTGCAGGTCGCCCGGCTCCGACGGAAAGTCGACGACCCTTTTGCGACGCAACTCATTCATACGGTACGCGGGATGGGCTTCGTTTTGCGGGAGGGGGAAGCATGACGGCTTTCCGCAGTATCCGCGTCCGCCTCACGCTCTGGTACACCCTGGCGCTGGTTACGCTGCTCACATTGTTCGCGGTGGGCGTCTACGGAGTCGTGCGGATTCGGTTGTCGGAGCAACTTGGCGAGCGACTGAATACCCAGTACGCCGCCCTCGAGCAGAGTCTTCGCGAAGAGCCGGACCCCGAGGAGCGTGAAACCGAAGAGCTCGAAGAGCTCGAACGCATCGGACTGACAGAAGCGTTCGTCATCTACCAGGATGACGAGATGTTCTATCGTAGCCGCCTGTGGCCTGCGCAGCTTGCAGAGGTAGATACCGAGCCTAGTTCGGGCGTTGCACGGCAGTCTGAGACCGCCTTGGACTTCCGCGTGCGCCGTGGACGCCTGGATTGGCATGGACATCGCTACGAGATTGCGGTCGCGGTCAACGACACGGATGTGAAGAAGACGCTGCATAGTCTGGCCATCATCCTTGCGACAGGGTTGCCGATGACGGTGATGCTCGCGGTGGGCGGCGGCTGGTGGCTGGCGTCGCGCGCGATGCGCCCGGTGGCCCACATCGCTGCTCAGGCCCGGCAAATCAACGCTGATCGGCTTTCGGAGCGCCTTCCCGTCGACAACCCGCACGATGAAATCGGGGAGTTGGCGACAGTGTTCAACGAGATGCTGGAGCGTCTCCAGGATGCATTCGCACGCGTGAGGTCGTTTGCGGCGGATGCGTCTCACGAGTTACGTACGCCGTTGACCGCGCTGCGCAGCGTTGGCGAAGCGGCCATGCAGCATCGCGACAACGCCAGCTCATACCGTGAGGCCGTGGGCAGCATGCTCGAGGAGGCGACTCGCCTCGTCAGCCTTCTGGACAACCTGTTGGTACTGACGCGCGCTGAAGCGGATCGCGCCCTCGTACGCCCTGAGAAGTGTGATCTTGGCCTGCTCGTTCACGAGGTTGTTGAGTGCATCGGCGTGCTCGCGGAGGAAAAAGGCCAGGAATTGTCTGTGGAGGAAGCGGTTGGTGTCACGGTTTGGGCCGATGCCACGCTCGTGCGACAGTCTGTTTTGAATGTGCTCGACAACGCGATCAAGTTCACGCCGGTTGGTGGTCGCATCGAAGTTCGCGTCGGCTCTACGCCGATGGCGGGCGCGGTGGAAATTCGCGACAGCGGACCGGGCATCGCCGAGGAACATCGCGAGCGGATTTTCGAACGCTTCTACCGCGTGGACAGTGCCCGCGCATCGGAACGAGGATCCGGGTTGGGATTGCCAATCGCCCGATGGGCGGTCGGCGCCAATCGCGGGCGAATCGAATTGGAAACCGAGGTTGGCGCGGGAAGTACGTTTCGACTGTTTTTCCCCATACGTGATGGAGGGCAGCCATGAATGCACCACGACGAAAACGATGGGTGATTATTGGAATGCTGGTGTGCGAAGTCGTGCTCGCCCTGCCTGCCCTGGCCCAGGACCGGAAACAGCTCCTGCGCGACAGCAAAGTTGACTTGGTGCAGGCGGTTGAGGCCGCCGAGCGCGACGAAGATGAGGAGAACCAGGAGCTCCATTTGGACCGCGACCATACGCGCGACTACACTGAGTCTTTTCACGTTGAGTCGCGAGAGTTTGTTTCAACCGGCCGCAATCCATTCTTTGTTCTGGAATCCGGCTACCAGTTGGTGTTCAATGGACAGGAAGGGCGTCACACGGTTGTACTGACCATTACCGTGCTCGACGAGACGCACAAGATCGGTGACGTCGAAACGCGCGTCGTCGAGGAGCGCGAGATCAAGGATGGTGTGCTTGCTGAGATCTCGCGGAACTACTTCGCGATCTGCAAACGCTCCAATGACGTGTTCTACTTCGGCGAGACAACCGACGAGTATCGCGATGGCAAGGTCGTCGGGCACGAGGGCGCCTGGGAGGCCGGCAGGAACAACGCGCGGCCTGGTCTGATGATGCCGGGCACGCCCTTGATCGGGTCACGATTCTATCAGGAAATCGCGCCAGATGTGGCCATGGATCGGGCGGAGATCATCAGCCTGTCAGCAACATTGAAGACACCCGCTGGAGACTATGTCGGCTGTCAGAAGGTCGAGGAATCCACGCCCCTCGAGCCAGGCGTGCGAGAGTTCAAGCTCTACGCGCCCGGAATCGGGTTAGTCAGTGATGGAAACCTGTTACTCACGGCCATCAAGCGGCCGTAAGAAGTTTTCCGGGACGCTTGCGCCGGGAGCGAAGACTTGGGCGATGGAAAAATACTCGGGATGGAGACGATCACCGCGGCGGCTCTCCTGGTGACCGGCTGCGCATATGTCGACCCACGTCCGGATTACGCCCGCGCCGGCCGGTTGATCGAAGAACGAACGGCCGCCGAGGTCGTCTACGATCCTGCCAAAGACGAAGCAGCGGCCGCCTGTGTTGGTGAACGCCTCGTGGACGGGTTGACGGTTGATGAAGCAGTGGATGTTGCCTTGCTCAACAATCCATCACTACGGGCGTCATTTGCCGCACTGGCTGCATCGCGCGCCGATATCGTTCAGGCGGGTATGCTTACAAACCCGTCATTCTCGCTCGGATTGCAATTCCCCGAGGGCGGGGGCCGATCGAAGATCAATCTGGGGTTCGCCCAGCAAGTAGCCGACCTATGGCAGATTCCGGTGCGGAAAAAGATTGCGGAAGCGGACCTCGAGCAGGCGATCTGTGACGTGGCCGCCAAGGGGCTGGCAACTGCCGCCGAGGCACGCAAAGGCTGCTTTCGTCTGTTGGCGGCGGAGCAGGTGCTCGCAACGTTGCAAGAGGGACAGGATCTTGCCGAGCGCGTGCGATCATTAGCCGATGCGCAGTTCAAAGCCGGTGAAGTAAACCGGCTCGACCTCAGCCTGGCGCAGGTTGCGGCACTCAATATCGATCTCGAACTGCTCTCCATCGAACGACAGCGTACCGCCGCCCGACTTGACTTGGCGCGCACGCTCGGGTTGTGCCGGGATGAAGGCGCGTGGGTTTTGGTCGGAGGTTTGCCTTGTCCGACGATGCCGATTCCCGATGACGGTGCTCTCGTCACTACGGCCCTCCTCCAGCGTCTTGACGTTCGATCCTCTTTAGCAAACGTCGCCCGGGCCGAAACACAAGTCGCCCTCGAACACCGCAAGGTGTTCTCCGATGTTGGTGTCGGCGTGGATTTCGAGCGACCGGACCAGCGTTCGCTTCCCGGCCGGAAGGTTTTCGCCGATACCGTGCGTTCTTCGATTGCTGCGGGCCAATTGACGGCCCCGTCGATTCAATCGCGCGGCGAACGTCGGATCGAGAAGGCACAGATCATCGACTCACTGCTCGGACCGTCGCTGACGATAACCGTGCCTCTGTGGGATCAGAACCAGGCCCAGATCGCCAAGGCCCGCGCTCTCGCGCTGCAGCAGCGACACAATCTGGAAGCCTTGCTGGACACCGTTGTGACCGAGGTGCGCCAGGCGGCTGAAACTGCCAGAACCGCGCAGGCGCAGGTCGAGCTCTACGAGGATCAGGTGCTTCCTGAAGCGGACCGCAACGCCGCGCTGGCGCTCGATCTTTACCAGGCAGGCGAAGAGAGCATTCTCGCCGTCCTGGACGCACAGAAATCGCGTCTGCGGCTTCGGCAGAGCTACGTGGAATCGCGGCGGGATTGTGCGACAGCGTTCGCCGACCTTGAGCTGGCCTTGGGTGGCCGTCTTGACGCGATTGGCGTCGCCACGAACAACGACACCGGCGCTACGGATGAGGAGAACTGAGGGATGGTATTACGACGCTCGTGGCGCAGGACTGCAGGTCTTGCCGCTCTTGCAATGTTGACGGTCGTCCTGATGGGCTGTCTGCCATCTGATGGCACAGGGGCAACGGATTCTCAGGCTACTGTAGAGGGGTTACGAACGTTTGTAGGGGATTTCGTACGAGAGGTGCTGCAGGCGACACTGTTATAATCGATGCCTGAAATATGACAGGAAGACGCTACAATGCGTGGAATTTCGTTGGCAGTTTTCATGCTTCTCACAGGAATGGCCGCCGGTGCCGGGATCGTCTGGTTTGGTATTGGCACCTTGAGTCCTTCGAGCAGTTCAGCGCCTGGCGACAAGGCAACAGCGAGTGACGTTGCGCCGAATGCCGCTCAAGCGTCAAGTCTCGATGCGGCGGGTGAGGTCGTGGTGAGCCTTGACGTCGAGACGCAAAAGCGGATCGGCCTGTCGACCACGGTCCTTGAGGGAGCGACACATCGACCGTACGTACTTGCGTACGGCGTGCTCCAGGAGGACCCTAGCCAGAGTTTTTCGCTTCACGCGCCTGCCGCCGGTACGGTTCGCGCGGCTGATTCAGGCAAGTGGCCTGACATTCACGCTGCGGTAGAGAAAGGAACTCTCGTTGGCGTCGTTGAGCCGCGACTGACACTGACCGAGCAAATCGACCTCAGCGCACGCCTGACGCAGGCCCGTGCCGATGCTTCAGAGGCGGAAGCCGCCCTCGCATCAGCCCAATCGTCGTATGAGCACAAAAAGGCCCTGAACATCCAGAATAAAGCCGTCTCGGATCGGGCGGTCGAAGAGGCACGAGCTGCGGTACAGTCACAAGAGGCCCATTTGGAGGCCGCAAGGCGCATCGTCGCGCTTATGGAAGCGGCGCAAAACCCGTCCGACAGAGCCGACCAGGCATTTGAGCTCAGAATTCCGCTCGCAGGCGAAGTTGTGGACATCCCGATGCGCCCGGGCGAATCCGTCGAACCCGGTCAGTTGCTATTGCGCGTAGCCTCGTTTGACCCACTGATCGCACGGGTCGAGCTCCCGGTTGGTGTGGTATTCGATCCGTCGGCAACGAGTGCCATCGTCGAATTGATCGGCACGGAGAAAAAGGTGCCGGGTCGGCGGGTCGGTCTGGGAGCATCACTCGATCTTGCTGCGCACGGCACGGCGCTGTTGTATCGCATCTCGAACGCCGAAGGTGCGTTTCGCCCCGGAGCGCCCGTTGTCGCTCGAGTCCCGGCGCCCGGGCACGAACAGGAAGGAGTACTGATCCCCCGCGCGGCCGTCGTCCGTCTCTTCGGACGCATGTGGGTTTACGTTGCAGACGCTGACGGCACGTTCATCCGCCGGCTGCTAAATGATGGTGAGTGGCTTGATGACTCGTGCTTCATCAAGGAGGGCTTCTCGCCGGGTGAACGCGTTGTCACGGCAGGCGCGCAGGTATTGCTCTCCCGGGAATTGAAGACCCAGATCGAGCGCGAGGAGGCGGCGTCCGAGTAAGGCAATCTTCCGTGCAGAGGATCCCGGTCCGTTATGCTCCAGACCATCGTCTCAACGTCCGTGCGCCATCGCGGTGTACTCATGGTCTTGGCCGTTCTGCTGCTCGGCTATGGCCTCTATGTCGCCGGGCACGCCAAGCTCGATGTCTTTCCCGAATTCGTTCCGCCGCAGGTAGTGATCCAATGCGAGGCGCCCGGTCTGGCGCCGGAGCAGGTTGAGACGCTTGTCACTCGGCCGATCGAGACAGTAGTCGGCGGAATCAGTGCACTGGAATCGACTAGATCCCAGTCCGTCCAGGGACTCGCAATCGTCACCGCGACCTTCCGGGAGGGTACGAATATCCTGACCGCGCGGCAGATGCTTGGTGAGCGTCTGGCCGAAATCGCGAGCGAACTACCCCAGGGCGTGCAGGCGCCGAAGATGGAGCCGCTCACGTCGGCGACGATGGATTTGCTCAAAATCGGCTTAACCGCTGCTGGAAATAACGATGCGGGTGTCCTTCCTCCTACGCCGATGGAGCTGCGTACGTTCGCCGATTGGGTCGTCCGGCCGCGACTCCTCTCTGTACCGGGTGTGGCAAGTGTAAATGTGTACGGCGGCGATGTGCGACAGCTACAAATCGAGGTTCTTCCCGACCGTCTTACAGCACTGGGAGTAACGCTCGACGATGTGCTCGCGGCCTCCCGTGCGGCCACTGGCGTTCGTGGCGCTGGATTTGTTGAGACTCCCGCCCAGCGCATCGTGCTGCAGAGCGAAGGTCAGGCCGTTACGCCGGACAAAATCGGTGAAACCGTCATTATGCAGCGAGGCTTGCAGATCATTCGGCTGCGTGATGTGGCCCGCGTTCGCAATGGAGCCCAGCCAAAGGTCGGAGACGCACTGTTCCAGGGCAGTCCCGCCATACTTATTGCGCTGCTCAGCCAATATGGGGCCAATACGCTGGAAGCGACGCAGGCGGTCGAGGCGGCACTAGACGAGCTCGAACCAGGCCTGCGTACAAAAGGAATCGCCCTGCACCGGGGATTATTTCGCCCGGCCAGCTTCATCGAATCGGCCATTCATAACATCAATCATTCGCTACTCATCGGTAGCATTTTTGTGGCGATCGTGCTGTTTCTTTTTCTCTGGGACCTGCGTACCGCCTTCATTTGTCTGACCGTGCTGCCACTGTCTCTACTGGCCGCAATCGTGCTGCTCGTTCATTTCGGTGCAACGCTTAACACAATCACACTAGGTGGATTGGTCATTGCGATCGGCGTCGTCGTTGATGACGCCATCATTGACGTTGAAAACATCTATCGCCGGCTGCGCGAGAATGCCGAGTCCGGGACACCACGCTCCGCTTTCCACGTTGTGTGCGATGCCTCGATGGAAGTGCGCGGCCCGGTCGTTTATGCGACGTTCCTGGTGGTTCTCGTATTCGTCCCCGTGCTGACGATGTCCGGGTTGCAGGGAAAGCTGTTCGCGCCGCTGGCGTGGGCCTACATTCTTGCAGTGCTAGCTTCACTGGGCGTGGCGCTGACCGTCACACCGGCGATGGCAATGCTGATGCTGCCACAGCGAACCAAGAACACGCGCGAGCCGCTGTTCATCAAGGGGTTCAAGGCCGGCTATTGCGGGCTGCTGCAAGGCGTCATTGGGCACCCCCTGGCCGCGATCGTCCCGGTAGTGCTGCTCTGTGGCATGGCCTTCTGGCTTGCCCGGGGGTTGGGCGGCGAGTTCCTTCCCGAGTTCCGTGAAGGTCACTTTGTTACGCATATGAACGCCATTCCCGGGACATCGCTTGCTGAATCGCGGCGCCTCGGCAAGCAGGTCGCCGATGCGCTCTTGAAGATCGATCATGTCCTGACCGTGCCCCAGCAAATCGGCCGCGCCGAACTCGGTGAGGACCCTTGGGGTCCGAACCGTAGCGAATTCCACATTAACGTCACGCCCAATCTCGGCAGCGGTGAGGACGACGTGCGGGAAGCAATCCGCGGCGTTTTCGAGCAGATCCCCGGGACCACGAGCGATATCACGACATTCCTTGGCGACCGAATCGGTGAAACGATCTCCGGCGAGACGGCCGCCGTCGTCGTAAGCGTTTTCGGCGACGACCTCGATGTGCTCGATCAGAAAGCCGACGCCGTCCGTGGGGTTCTCGCACGGATACCCGGCGCTGTTGGCGTGCAGATCGCAGCCCCGCCCGGCACGCCACAAATGCGAATTCAACTCCGAAACGACCGACTGATGCAGTTGGGCTTCCGTCCCACGGAGGTCCTTGACGCTGTTGAGACCGCTTTCCAGGGAACGACCGTTGGTCAGACTTTCGTCAATGGACGCGTCTTCGACGTGGTCGTAATACTGGATGAGTCTCAACGGAAGGAGCCGGAGGCCATTGGCGACTTATTGCTGGCGAGTGCTACCGGGACGCGCGTCCCGCTTTCCGAACTGGCGGACATCTTTGGCACGCAGGGACGGGCCATGCTCCTGCACGACGGCGCGCGGCGAAGACAGGTGATTACCTGCAACGTCGTGGGACGCGATGTGGCCTCCTTTGTGGCCGATGCCCAGGCGGCCGTTGCGCGGCAGGTTACCTTTCCTGCGGGAACCTACTCGGTATTCAGTGGCGAGGCTGAAGCCCGCGCCAAGGCGCAGCAGGAGTTGCTACTGCACAGCGGGCTGGCTGGCATCGGCATTATCCTGCTGCTCTTGATCGTGATGCACAACCTCCCGAACCTCTTGCTTGTGCTTGTCAATCTGCCATTTGCACTCGTTGGCGGTATCGCGGCGGTCTACATCACAGGCGGGTCGATTTCGATCGGCGGCCTGGTGGGCTTTGTGACCCTCTTCGGCATAACGACACGAAACTCGATCATGCTGATGTCCCACTATGAGCACCTCGTCACGAGCGAGGGACAATCCTGGGGGCGCGCGACCGCCATTCGAGGTGCTGCGGAGCGCCTCGTGCCGATACTGATGACAGCCCTTGTCACCGGACTTGGGCTTCTGCCGATCGCCGTCGGTGCCGACGCCGCCGGCCGCGAGATCGAGGGCCCAATGGCGATCGTCATTCTTGGCGGGCTCACGACCTCGACCCTGCTCAACCTGCTCGTCCTGCCAATCCTCGCGCTGCGTTGGGGCCGGTTTGCAGCCGCGCATGGGGATGTCTCCTAGCGAGGGCTGCGGCATCCGAGCCGGGCTACTTGCGCAAACGGCAATCTGACGACACCGGGAACGGTCAGCGCTATCCGCAAACGCCGACAACGATTCACGCGCCGACGCCTCCGTCACCATCGTTGTGTCCAACGCCGCCGCTTCAGGCAGCCTTGCTGCCGTAAGAAGTTGAATCGTGGGTGCCAGAGAGGCGACTTCGAGGCTCAGGTGACGCACCTCTGGCACCCGATTTCCGACTCATGTGGGGCCTCATTCCCTTGCCAGGAGCCCCAAAGAACAAACGATCGACTGTGACGGGTGGCGTATGGTTCAATGGGTGAAGAGCGGCTGGCTGCAGGTAAATGAACGCCGCACGGAAGAAGTCGCACATCGTATTCCTCGATACAATGAGCTTTCTCGATTTACCCAGATTCCGCCGCAACTGCTCCGCCTACCACGCCGGCGCCTCGCGTCTCGGCGTCGGTCGCCCAGCGGATGGACCCGTCGGGCCGGCCCCGTCACCCATTCCAGCCACTCTTCCAGCGTCTGGCCGTCTCGGAGTTGGTCGCTTGGCGCCCAGCCGGAGCGACGCACCTCCTCGATGTAGTCCTTCGACAGGCGGTACTGATGAAACGCATCGGCCGCCATGTGCATGACCTCCACCCTGCGCCTCTCCTCCGCATATGCCTCCGCCAGCCCGTCACGCATGCAAACGCGAAGCGTGCGTGAACCGATCCATCAACCCTTGGTTACCCTTCCAAACGAGACGGCTGGATGGATTCTTCGGGATGCACAGCCCAGGCTGGGCCGTCCGAGTAACAGCGACGGATCGTTCGTCGACGTTCTCGGTTGTTTCCAGATCGTACACTTCGTATGACGCCGCAGTGTAATCCTGGACGCATCTCGGTCGTCGTGCGGTGGATTATCGGAAGCTCCGCGTCGAAGGCGTATCGGCCAGCGCCAAAGCGGGGACGCAACGGTCGCGCCGGCATGCAGATTGCGCCCATCGTAATCGCGGCATCGGGTATGGGACGAATGAATGTACCTGCCCCGGGGCTTCCGGGCGCGCATTTCGTTGTCCATCAGTCCGGTAGGGAGGTTATCGCTGTCTAGACCGTCGGGAATACAAGATGAGTAGGCGAAAAATCCAACGCGATTCTGATCGGACGAAGAAGAATTTTTGGCCCGAGGATTTCGAGGTCTCCGAAGGCGAATCTGCGGCGCCTCCGAAGAAGCAACCTCCCAAGCCGTCGTTTCGCCCGGAGCTTCTTGAACCCCGCATCTTCTTGTCAGCCACGTGGGTCGACACCGACTCCGGCGACCCACTGGAAGGAGCAACCGAGGGCAACGACACCTATACGGGAACGACCGGCGACGACATCGCGGACGCGCTCGGCGGCAACGACACCATGGATGGGGATGACGGGGCCGACAGCCTGTTCGGCGGCGCCGGCAACGATACGCTCAGCGGCGGCGATGGCGCGGACATCCTTGACGGCGGCGCGGGTGACGATCAGCTCCTCGGGGGGAAAGACAACGATGTCCTTATCAGCGGCGGGGGCTCAGATACCCTGCACGGCGATCAAGGTGACGATACATTCCGCTTCACCGGAGCCCAGGACGGCGATGTCATTACGGTGGTCGGCGGCGCCAACTCGGACACCATCGATCTGTCCGCGTACACAAACGACAAGGTGACCGACGATCGGTCGACCATCACCGTCGATCTCGGTAGTGGTCAGGCGTTTACCATCAACTACAGCCAGATCGAGACCATCGTCACGTCGGAAGGTACATACGCGCCGGGGGACTTGGGTGTGAATACGGCTCCCACCGCGATCGATGACACGGTGTCGACGACAGAGAACACGGCGGTGACGACTGGAAACGTCCTGGCCAACGACACGGACCCGGACAGTGACGCCCTGAGCATCACCGGATTCACGCAAGGATTGAGTGGTTCGGTGGTGAACAACGGCGATGGCACGTTCACCTACACGCCCGATGCCGACTTTACGGGAACCGATACGTTTACCTACACGATCCATGACGGCCACGGCGGCACTGACACCGCAACGGTTAGCGTAACGGTTGATCCGGTCAACAATGCTCCCACCGCCTCGGCCGGAAACGCCACGACTGACGAGGACATTGCGGCCACGATCACGCTGTCCGGTGCGGACATCGACACCGGCGACGAAGTTGAAAGCTATCGCGTCGACACGCTCCCCACCAACGGCACGCTGGCGCTTGACGGTGTGGCGATCAGCGCGGGCGACGTCGTTACCCAGGCGCAAATCGACAGCGGCCTGCTGACGTTCGAGCCCGACGCCAACTGGAACGGCTCGACCAGTATCACGTTCAGCGCCAACGATGGCGATGTGTGGTCGGACAGCCCGGCCACGTTTGGCATCACCGTGAACGCCGTCAACGATGCTCCTACGGCATCGGCCGGAAACGCCACGACCAACGAAGACACCGCGGCCACGATCACGCTGACGGGGGCAGACATCGACGCCGGCGACGCCGTGGAGCAGTATCGCATCGACACACTCCCCACCAACGGTACGCTGTCGCTTGACGGTGTAGCGATTAGCGCGGGCGACGTCGTCACCCAGGCTCAGATCGAAAGCGGCCTGCTGACGTTCGAGCCCGACGGCAACTGGAACGGCTCGACGAGTTTCACGTTCAGCGCCAACGACGGCGACGCCTGGTCGGACAGCCCGGCCACGTTCGGCATCACCGTGAACCCCATCAACGATGCACCGGCGGCGACTGCTGGAAGCCTGACCTGTAGCGAGGATGCTCCGGCGACGGCTGTGACCCTGGGCGGTACTGATCTCGACGCCGGCGACGAAGTTGAAAGCTACCGCATCGACGCACTGCCGGCCGGCGGCACGCTGGCGATTGACGGTGTAGCAATCAGCGCGGGCGACGTCGTCACCCGGGCGCAGATCGACAGCGGCCTGCTGACGTTTGAGCCCGACGCCAACTGGAACGGCTCGACGAGCTTCACATTCAGTGCCAACGATGGCGACGCCTGGTCGGCTGGTCCGGCCACGTTCGGCATCACCGTGAACGCCGTCAACGATGCTCCGACGGCATCGGCCGGTAGCACCACGATCAACGAAGACACCACGGCCACGATCACGCTGACCGGTACGGACATCGACGCCGGCGACGCGGTGGAGCAGTATCGCATCGAGACGCTCGCGGCGAACGGGACACTCAGGCTTGACGGTGTAGCGATCAGCGCGGGCGATGTCGTCACCCAGGCTCAGATCGACAGCGGCCTGCTGACGTTTGAGCCCGACGCCAACTGGAACGGCTCGACCAGCTTCACGTTCAGCGCCAACGACGGCGATGCGTGGTCGGCTGGTCCGACCACGTTCAACATCACCGTGAATCCTGTCAACGATGCGCCGACAGCCACGCCAGGTAGCATCGCGATCAACGAAGACACCGCGGCCACGATTACGCTGACGGGGGCCGACATCGACGCCGGCGATGCCGTGGAGCAGTACCGCATCGAGACGCTTGCGGCGAACGGCACACTCAGGCTCGACGATACGGCGCTAAGCGCCGGAGACATCGTCACCCAGGCGCAGATCGACAGCGGCCTGCTGACGTTCGAGCCCGACGCCAACTGGAACGGCTCGACCAGCTTCACGTTCAGCTCCCACGATGGCGACGCCTGGTCGGCGAGCGCGGCGACCTGGGACATTTCCGTGGCTCCGGTGGCCGACGCGCCCGATCCCGGCGCCGACACGGTTGTCACTGACGAGGATACGCCGATTACGACCGACAACCTGCTCGCGAACGACAATGAGTACGACGGCGATACCATCGCGGTCTACAGCTTCACACAGCCGAGCAACGGTACTGTGTCATACAATGGCGACGGCACGTTCACCTATACGCCCAGCGCCAACTTCCACGGGCCGGATTCGTTCACCTACACGATCGGTGACGGACGAGGCCTGACAGGTACGGCTACGGTCAACATCACCGTCAATTCGGTCAACGACACACCCGAGGCCGAGAGGGATCAAGCGTACGTCGACGAGGATGGCTCGGTGACGACGGGTAACGTGCTTGCCAACGACACGGACATCGATGGTGACGCATTGGTCGTCGATAGCTTCACGCAGCCGGACAGCGGCACGGTAGTCTACAATGGTGACGGGACGTTCTCCTACACGCCGAGCGCCAACTTCAACGGAGAGGACGATTTCGCGGACCATTTCACGTACACGGTGTCCGATGGAAATGGCGGCACGAGTACGGCCAACGTCAATATCCGCGTGGACTCGGTGAATGATGCGCCAGTGGCCCAGGACGATACGTTCACTCCGAATGAAGACACCCTGGTAACAGTCGACGAGATACTTAGCAACGATGTCGATGTGGACGGCGATACGTTGTCGCTGTTCGACTTCACGCAGCCGTCTCATGGCGTCCTGATTTATAACGGCGACGGGACGTTTGCCTACACCCCCGACGCCGACTATACGGGCCCGGACAGTTTCACGTACACCGTCGTCGACGGCAATGGCGGGACGGACACCGGCACTGTCAACCTCAATGTCAACCCGATCAACGACGACCCGTCAGCCACGGCGGATTCAGTGAGCACCACCGAGGACACCTCCGTGGTCATCAGCGGAGTGCTTAACAACGACACCGACGTCGACGGCGACTCGGTCAGCCTGTCCGGCTTCGGTCAGCCCAGCCACGGCGTTGTCGTGGACAACGGTGACGGTACGTTTACTTACACGCCGAATGCCGACTTCAACGGCTCCGACAGTTTTGCCTACACGATCAGTGATGGAAACGGCGGAACCGCCACGGGTACGGTGAACGTCAATGTGATCTCCGTGAACGACGCCGCGAGCCCGGTCGATGACGCGTATGTCACCGATGAAGATACCGCTGTGACCACGGGCAACGTCCTTCTAAACGACACGGACGTCGAAGGCGACGCGATCCAGATCCACAGCTTCTCGCAACCGTCGAACGGCACGGTTCAGTATAATGGCGACGGTACCTTCACATATACGCCCGGCGTGGGTTTCAGCGGGGAAGACTCCTTCACCTATACGGTAACGGATGGCCACGGCACGACCGCGGACGCCACTGTCACGGTGACGGTAAACTCGGTCAACGATGCGCCCCATGCCACGAACGAAGCCTACACCACCGACGAGGATACCGCTGTCACCACGGAGAACGTGCTCGCGAACGATACGGACGCGGACGGCGACCCACTGACCATCACTGGGTTTACCCAGGGCTCCAATGGTGCTGTGGTCGACAATGGCGACGGGACCTTCACGTATACTCCGAACGCCGGTTTCAACGGAACCGATACCTTCACCTACACAGTTGATGACGGCAACGGCGGAACCGACACGGCGACGGTTTCCGTCACCGTCGGAAATCTCCAACCCGACGCCGCTAACGATTCCATCAGCACCACGGAGGACACGGCTGTTACCACTGGAAATGTTCTGGCGAACGACACGGACGGGGATGGCGATCCATTGACCATCACCGGGTTTACGCAGGGCTCCAATGGTGCTGTGGTCGACAACGGAGACGGGACCTTCACGTATACTCCGAACGCCAGTTTCAGCGGTACCGACACGTTCACTTACACCGTTGATGACGGCAACGGCGGTACCGACACGGCGACTGTTACCGTCACGGTCAATCCGGCGGCGCCGGGCAACACGGCCCCCAACGCGGTCGCGGAAGCAGCGACGACGACGGAGGACATTGCCGTCACGACCGTCAACGTCCTGGCGAACGATACGGATGCCGACGGCGATCCACTCAATATCACCGGCTTCACCCAGGCCTCCAACGGGACGGTGGTCGATAACGGCGATGGGACCTTTACGTACACGCCGAACGCGAACTTCGCCGGAGTCGACTCCTTCACCTATACGATTGAGGACGGCAACGGCGGCACCGATACGGCGACGGTCAGCATTACCGTGAACCCGGTGAACGACGCTCCGGTTGTCACGAACGACAGTTTCACCACAAGCGAAGACACTGCGATCACCACCGGGAACGTGTTGGCCAACGACTCGGATCCCGAAGGCGATTCGCTGATTCTGTTCGATTACACACAAGCCTCGAACGGGTCTGTCGTCTACAATCAGGATAGCACGTTCACCTACACGCCCGCCGCCAACTACAACGGAACGGATAGCTTCACCTACACGCTCAGTGACGGACACGGGCATACGAGTTCGGCGACCGTTACCATCAACGTGACCTCGGTGAATGACGCTCCGGATGCCCGAAGCGGCTCTTTGACCACGAACGAGGACACTCAAGTCACCACAGGTGACTTGATCGGGGCGAGTTCCGACGTCGACAATGATACCCTGACGCTCGATAGCTTCACGCAGCCAGCCAATGGCTCGGTTGTCGCCAACGGCGACGGCACCTTCGGCTATACGCCCGATGCGGACTTCAATGGAACCGACTCCTTCACCTACACGATCACCGACGGGAACGGCGGGACCGATACCGCGACCGTGAGCATCAAGGTCAACAAGGTCAACGATGCACCGGCCGCGGTCGACGATTCCGGCGTTGCGAACGAGGATACCGTGCTGACGACCGGCAACGTCCTGGCGAACGACTCCGATGTGGAGGGCGACACGCTGGCGGTCCTGGACTTCACGGATCCGTCACACGGATCCCTGGAGTACAACGGTGACGGGACTTTCACCTACTATCCGAACCGTGACTACTACGGCAGCGACTCCTTCACGTACACGATCGGCGACGGGCAGGGCACGTCGACGACGGCCACGTACAACCTGACAGTCAACCCGGTCAACGACGCGCCCGAGGCCGAAGCCGAGAGCCTGGTGACTGCCGAGGATACGGACGGCACGACGGTCGACGTCCTCGCCAACGACACGGACGTTGACCCCGACACGCTCTCGGTGGGCTCCTTTACGCAGGCCACGCACGGCACGGTGGCATACAATGAAGACGGGACGTTTACGTACACGCCGGACGCCAATTTCCACGGAACCGACAGTTTCACCTACACGGTTGACGATGGTGCCGGCGGTACCGATACGATGACCGTTAGCGTCGCCGTCACTTCGGTCAACGACCTGCCGGTGGCCGTGGCCGACAGCATCACGCTCGATGAGGATACGCAAGTCACGACCGGAAACGTGCTGCTGAACGATACGGATCTCGACAGCGATACCCTGGCACTCACCGGATTCACGCAGCCCCAGCACGGCACGGTGGTGTACAACTACGACGGTACATTCACTTACACACCCGCCGCCAACTACAACGGGACGGACAGCTTCACGTATGACATTATTGACGGGAATGGCGGGACGGCGACCGGCGTTGTCCAATTGAGCATCGCTCCCGTCAATGACGCCCCCACGGCGATCGGAGGCAACTCGATCCTCGACGAGGATACCTCGGCCGTCATCGTCCTCTCCGGGGGAGACATCGACGCCGGAGACGCCATCGAGCAGTATCGCATCGATACGCTCCCGGCCAACGGAACGCTCATGCTGAATGGAGACCCGGTCAGCGCAGGCGACATCATCACCCAGGCCCAGATCGACAACAGCGAGCTGACTTTCGCTCCGGATGCCGACTGGAACGGGTCGACTAGCTTTGTCTTCAGCGCTTATGACGGGGAGCTCTGGTCGGCGGGAGGGACCACCGTCAACATCGTTGCTGCGGTCAGCGATGCTCCGACGGCCGCGGACGAGGTTGTGACGACCCCGGAGGACACGACGTATACCTTCAGTGTCGGCGACTTCAACTTCGCCGACGCAGACGCCGGCGACACGCTGCAGCAGATCCAGATCACGTCGCTGAACAGTGTCGGCTCATTGAGGCTCGACGGGGTGGACGTGACCTTGAATCAGGTGATCTCCGCCACCGATATCAACGCGGGACGGCTTACTTTCGTGCCGGGCGCGGATGCCAACGGTGCGGCATACGATAGCTTCAAGTTCAAGGTGCATGATGGCGAGTCCTACAGCGAGTCGGCCTACACGATAACCGTGGACGTCACCGCGGTGAACGATTCGCCGACGGCGACGGCGGGCAGCGCGAACCTCGATGAGGACACTTCGGCCGTGATTGTCCTAACCGGTGCCGATATCGACGCCGGGGACGCGGTGGAGCTGTATCGCATCGACACGCTCGCCGCCAACGGCACGCTCATGCTGGGCGGAGTTCCGGTCAGCGCAGGCGACATCGTCACCCAGGCTCAGATCGACAACAATGAGCTGACGTTTGTTCCGGATGCCAACTGGAACGGATCGACGAGCTTCACTTTCAGTTCGTATGATGGTGAACTCTGGTCAGCCGGAACAGCCGGTGTCGGCATCACGGTCGACCCGGTCCAGGACGCCCCGATCGCCACCGACAGCAGCGTTGCCGTGCCGGAAGACACGATGTATGCGTTCAGCGCCGCGGACTTCAACTTCGCCGACGTGGACGCCGGCGAAACGATGCAGGAGGTGCAGATCACCTCATTGACGAGCGTGGCGTCGTTGAAGCTCGACGGCGTGGCCGTGACGCTCAACCAGGCGGTTACAATCGATGACATCAACGCCGGACGGTTGACCTTCGAGACCGCATCGACCAACGACAACGGCGCCTCCTACGACAGCTTCGGATTCAGGGTGCATGATGGGTTGGAGTACAGCGCCAGCAATTACACCATGACGGTGCACGTTACCCCGGTCAACGATGCCCCCACGGCCACGGCGGGAAGCGCGACCCTGGGCGAGGACACCAGCGCCACGATCACGCTGAGCGGCGCGGATCTCGATGCCGGCGATGCGGTCGAGCGTTATCGTCTCGATACACTGCCGGCCGGTGGCACGCTGAGGCTGAATGGCAATCCGCTCAGTGCGGGCGATGTGATCACCCAGGCCGAGATCGACAACAGTGAACTGACCTTTGTTCCGAACAACAACTGGAATGGGTCGACGAGCTTCACCTTCAGTACCAACGACGGAGAAGCCTGGTCGGCCGGCGCTGCGACGTTCGACATCAACGTGAATCCCGTGAACGACGCTCCGACGTCCACTGCGGGGAGCATGATTGTTAGTGAAGACGGATCGGCGGTCGTAACCCTCTTCGGTAGCGACATCGATGCGGGGGACGAGGTGGAGAGCTACCGCATCGACACCCTGCCGGTCGGCGGCAGGCTGGCCCTCAACGGCGCGGCGATCAGTGCCGGAGATATCGTCACCCGCGTGCAGATCGACAACGGCGAGCTGACGTTCGAGCCGGACGCTAATTGGAACGGTTCTACGAGCTTCACTTTCAGCGCTTATGATGGCGAAGCATGGGCGGCGAGCCCGGCCGCATTTGCCATCACGGTTACGCCGGTCAACGACGCGCCGACGGCCGAAGCGGGTAGCGTGACCGTCGACGAGGACGTGACCGCAACGATCACGCTGAGCAGCGTGGATATCGATGCGGGGGACGGGGTGGATCTCTATCGGATCGATACGCTGCCGGCAGGCGGAAGGCTGGAACTCGAAGGTGCCGCGGTCAATGCCGGTGACACGGTGACCCAAGCCCAGATCGACAACGGCAGGCTCACGTTCGTGCCGAACGCCGACTGGAACGGCTCGACCGAGTTCACGTTCAGCACCAACGATGGAGAGGCGTGGTCGGCGAGTCCAGCAACGTTCAGCATCTCCGTGAATGCCGTCGCCGACGCGCCCACGGCGACCGCGGGGAGCCTGACTGTCGCGGAGGATGCCGCACCCACGGCCGTGCCCCTGAGCGGGAGTGACCCGGACATCGGCGACAGCGTAGAGAGCTACCGTATTGACACGCTGCCGGCCAATGGCACACTCAGACTCAACGGTATCGCGTTGGAGGCGGGGGACAGCGTTACTCAGGCCCAGATTGACGGTGATTTGCTGACTTTCGAGCCGGATGCCAATTGGAATGGCTCGACAAGCTTTACCTTCAGCACCCACGACGGTGACACCTGGTCCGCAAGCTCCGCCATGTTCGACATCACCGTTAGCGCGGTCAACGACGCGCCGACGGCAACTGCGGATAACGACTCGACGGACGAGGATACTCCAGCGATTATCACGTTAAGCGGCTCGGATCCGGACGTCGGCGACGGCGTCGATCGGTATCGCATCGACACGCTGCCGGCGGGCGGAACGCTGAAACTCGGCGGGGTCTCCCTGAACGCCGGCGACATCGTTACGCAAGCCCAGATCGACAACGAAGCGTTGACGTTCGTGCCGGATGCCAATTGGAACGGTTCGACGAGCTTGACGTTCAGCACCAATGACGGTGAGGCTTGGTCCGCAAGCTCAGCCACGTTCGACATTACCGTGGACGAGGTCAACGACGCTCCGACTGCCGTCGATGAGACCATCACGGTGCCGCAGCATACGCCTTACACGTTCCGAGTCGCGGACTTCGGCTTTGCGGACGTGGATGGTGGGGACGCGCTGCAGCAAATCCAGGTCACGTCGCCTGGTTCGGCTGGGGCACTGAGGCTGAACGGGGTAGAGGTGACGGAGAATCAAATTATCACCGTTACCGACATCAACGCCGGGCGACTGACGTTCGTTCCCGACGCCGATGCCGCCGGTACCGCTTATGACAGCTTCGAGTACAAGGTGCAGGACGGGGAGGCCTACAGCGAATCGGCCTACACGATCACGGTGGACATCAGCGCAAGCGGCTCCGCTTCGCGCACGGTTGCGGAGCTTCCGACAGCAAGAGGTGGCGCGGACCAAACGGTGAGCGAAGGCGATTTCGTCACCCTGGACGCATCGGGGAGCAGCGATCCCGCGGGCAGTGGGCTGACCTACGCATGGATACAGACTGGCGGCCCGGCCGTCACGCTTAGTGATGCGAACGCCGCACAGGTATCGTTTACCGCTCCGGAGAGCCTGAGCAACAGCGAGCTGACATTTCAGCTTCAAGTAAGTGACGGAACGAACACGAGCTCGGACACGGTGACAGTGACGGTTAACGCCGACAATGACGCCCCGACGGCGGTCGCCGGTCCGGACCGGACGGTCGACGATGGTGCGCTCGTCACCCTGGACGCGTCACGCAGCAGCGATCCGGAAAACCAGGGGTTGTCCTACAGATGGACACAAACGGGTGGAGCGGAGGTCACGCTGAGTGATCCCACCGTCTCGATGCCGACATTCAGCGTGCCGGAAGGCTTCGGCGGAGAAACTTTGACCTTCCAGGTTCAGGTCAATGACGGTACCAATATTAGCACGGATTCAGTGAGCATCACGGTGAACCCCAAAATCCGGTCGATCCCGTCGCCGACGGATCCTGCGCCCGCACCCGATTCCGGTAACGGCGCTACTGCCGATCCGGCGGACGCGGAACCAGATCTCCCTGGCCCCGTGCCGGAAATGGGACCGACTCCCGAGCCGACTCAAGATCCGATGGCGCCACCGGTGTCTCCGGTGCTAGGCGGCACGGACCCCGGCGTCACAACCGAAGCACTGCCGGACCCCATGGAGCGCAAGCCGGACCATCTGATGAGCGATGGGTCGGATATGATTGCTCCGGTGGAGTCGACGGAACCAGCCGGCGCCAACACCGGCGAGGCGACCGAGGAGGACGCCACGGAGACGGCGACTACAGGGGGCAATCGCGTACCCTCCGAAGTGGATTACTTTGCGGCGATTGCCGGGCGTGATTACGTGCTCATCCCGCCGCCAGAGTCCGCTGGTGAGGGGCTCGCGGACCGCAGTGATGAATATACCGGCAGCGAGATCAACGTGGTCGGCGGCGGGTTGCCCGACCTACCTCCGGAAGTCATGGCGCAGGGGTTCGACAAGGTGTTCCAGGAAGTGCCTCCGGTATCGGACGCGGATGGTGACTCCGCGACCGTGGGCGGCGATCTGCTGCAGGATGCGGTACCGCACTCCCATGCACGGGGGACGCGGGAGACAGAGAATTCTCTCGTCGTGGATCCGAAAACCACCGATGCCGACCCAGAAGACGGGGCAAGTTCTGAGGCTGTTGCCGAACCGAGCCGACGTGCGGGGTGGTTTGCCCTGTTGTGGAGCCTCGTTCGCGGTACCGGGTGTCCAACCCGAAACGTCGATCCCGTCCCCCAAAAAGGTGCGGGCGACGGAAGATCAATGGATCGGACGGCCAAGGAGTTGGGTTTGGATGACTGACGGAAGAGCGGATTCGCCGATTCTTGGCTGAGTGCGCAGTGCGTTCCTGCCGAAATCAGGAGTGAATTGATGACAAGCCAGGGCCTCAGGCGGCTCGGCGATGCCGATAAAGCTTGAGGAGGCGGCGACAGCATCGGCTGCACGAAGGCCGGAAAAGGCGTGAAAATCATGGTTTTGGTGGACGCACGCGGATTGCCGGTGTCGATCGACACGGTGTCGGCCCAGCGACACGAGAGCCGATTGATACAGCGTCTGCTCGACCTCACGATCACCGAGGAATCGCCGCGGCGCGTAGTCGGCAACAATGCGTACGACAGCGATCAGCTGGACGAGGAGCTGGCCGAGCAGGGCATCGAGATGATTGCCCCGTACCGTTCGAGCCGCAAGATCGAGAACTACACGCAGGACGGCCGCTGCGCAGCCACGACCGGCGCTGGAACGTTGAGCGGGCCATTTCCTGGCTGCAGAACCTCCGCCGGCTGTGCATTCGCTGAGAGAAGTCGACGAACCTGTTCAGTGGCTTTCTTCACCTGGGCTGCACCATGCTGCTGCTCAGGGAGGTTTGGGGGCAGGATCGAGATCCTTGTTTGTTCGGGGTCGCGGCGTCTTGTCGCGATCAGTCGTAACGCTTCCACGCTTGATGTAGCTCGTCGCGAAGACGCTCTCGGAGCCATTGGGGCCTCACGACTTCGGCGTCGCTGCCGAAACCCTTGATCCAGCGAAGGAATTCGACCACGTCGGCTAGGCGAAACGTGGCCAGCAGGTCACCCTTGTTGCCGGTCGTCCGCTCGAACAGCGTTGACTCGGCGTCAGCTCTGGCCAACTGTTGGCTCTCGTGCCAGACGCGTTCCTCGACCAGTGCGGCCGAGGGTCCGCTGAAGCGAACTACAATTTCAATCGGATCACCATCGGCATGGATAATCCCGAAGCTGGCGCGGAAATGCTCCTCGACACTGAACCCGGTCGGGCGGGTGAACCGAGACTCGCTCATGCGGGCGTCGGGGATCCGCGTTACCTTGAGGACGCGTATCCCGCGAGCCCGATGTGATCGCCCCATGACGAAGACATCGCCATCGTAGAGCACCAGGGCGTACGGATCGAACCGCATGGTGTACTCGTCGTCGCGCCACACGGCCCGGTAATCCAGATCAACAGAGCGCTGCTCCCGGATCGCATCGATGAGCGAGCGAATCACCCCGGCGTACGGGGCATAATCCGTGTAGCCGCGGCGCCGGACCGCGACGATACGATCGAGGTCGGCGAAGTGTCCCAGGGCGGGTGCCGGAAGGAGGCTCCGGATTTTCTGGAGGGCTGAAGTGATGCCGTCGGCCAGGTACGTTCCCGCGACCGTCGAGAACATCCTTTCGGACAGATGCAGCGAGACCGCCTCAGTCAGTGACAGAACGAGCGTTCCCGAGCGGAAGAAATCGTGCGGCATCCGCCAGAAGCGCTTCCCGTGCCCGTCCTCCTCGTGCTTGAGGGGGAAGCCGAGTTCCCGAAGGAGTTCCAGGTCGCGCTGAATGGTGCGCTCGCTCACTTCCGCTTCCGCGACCAGCTCGCGTAGGGCCACCCCCTGGCCGCGCGTCTGGAGCATCCGCAGGAGTTTCCACTGCCGCATGACCTGATCTCCACGAGGCATCCGAAATCACACTCCATCTGTGCCGGTTCAGATTCTCGAACGACGCTTGCCATCATAATCGGTCAATTCGAATGACGACACGGCAGATAATCTGACCCAAGGCTGATCGGTCGGGCAACCCTACGCTACCACGCTTCCCGAAGCAGTGTTCGACAGGCAGATCGAGCTGCTCGCCGAGATGATGGAGGCCCAGGCCCCCAATCAGATCGTACCGCTCGAGCGGATGGTTGATCAGGAATTCGCGCCGAGGGCAAGTCCAGCCGTCCAGCCCGAGCTGATGCGCGAGACAGGCGTACTTGGATTCTGAACTTCCCTACGCGGGCTCGCCGATCGCCGCCCGTTGACGCGACAAATGCTACCGCAACCATCGGGGACAATCTCGGATGGTAAGGGTCGGCCTAACTGCGAATAGAACGATTCTCCGAAAGGCGTTTGTGGCCTGAAAGCGTCCTGGTGCTCTTTCCACTCGTCTTGGGTGGGGCCGGGTTCGCCGAACACGGTATATTCTTGTGCTCAGTTGACCAAATGACCCCTTTCTGCGATGAAAAAGCGTCCATTGTCGTTGATGCTTGAACCACGCCCTCTTGTGACAAGGAGTTTCTCATGGATCCTCGCGTGAACGGCCGCTGGGTGTGCTCCGCGGCACTGATCACCGTCTTGGTATTGGGAGGTGCGTCGCAGGCAGCGCCCGGTGCGCTACTGAAGACGTTGGAGGAAGAGCTGACGTATGCCATGGAGCATCTCAAGACACCGGACGGCACGAGGCCTTACTTCCTGGCGTACACCGTTACGGACAGTCAGCGGATGTCGATCAGCGCCGAACTGGGGGCCCTGACCGATGAGACCGAGAGCCACGGCCGCTTGCTTGATGTCGACGTGCGCGTCGGGGACCACAAGGTCGACAATACGCACAAGATCCGGGGTGGTATGATGGGGTTCGATCCGTCAGACTTCATGGGGCGCGAGCCAACACCGCTGAGTCTGTCGGGCGATCCGGTTGCCATCAAACAGGCCCTCTGGCTGGCAACTGACCGCGGCTTCAAGTCGGCGGTCAAGAAGTACCAGCGAGTTCTCACCAATCTCAAGACAAAAGTCGAGGAAGAGGACCAGGCGGACGACTTCTCCAAGGAGGAGCCACAAGTGTACAGCGAGCCGGAAGCCTCACTCGCCGTTGACAAGTCGGCGTGGACGGATCGGTTGCGCCGAGTCTCGGAGATCGCCAAGAGGTATCCGCTCATCTACGACTCCCAGGTATCCCTGACCGCGGGCGCAGAAAACCACTTCCTGGTCAATAGTGAAGGCACGCGCATCCAACACGGCCTGAAGTATCTGCGTGTTCTCGTACAGGCCGGCACGAAGGCTGAGGACGGTATGGAACTCTCGCAGAGTCACATCTTCTCCGCGGCGAGCATCAAAGGATTGCCCACCGAAGAAGCTCTTGCTGAGGCGTTCCAGGGCGTCATCGACCAAGTCCTCGCCTTGAGGGAGGCGCCGCTGGTGGAGCCGTATACCGGGCCGGCGATTCTTATGAATCGCGCCAGCGCGGTGTTCTTCCATGAGATCTTCGGCCATCGGATCGAGGGGCACAGGCAGAAGGACGTCGAGGAGGGGCAGACGTTCACGAAGAAAATCGGCGAGGAGGTCCTGCCGGAGTTTCTCAGTGTCCACGATGATCCCACGAAGGCAAAGTGGGGCGAGACGGACCTGCGCGGTTACTACAAGTATGACGACGAGGGTGTCCCGGCGCAGGACACGGTGCTGGTCAAGGACGGCGTCCTGAAGACTTTCCTGATGTCGCGTTCACCCGTACAGGATTTTCCTCGATCAAACGGGCACGGCCGGCGGTCTCCCGGTAGCGATGTCGTGGCCCGGATGGCCAACACGATTGTCTACTCCTCCAAGACCGCGCCCTTCGCGGAACTGCGGAAGATGCTCATCGAGGAGTGCAAGCGGCAGGGCAAGCCGTTCGGCCTGTTGTTTGACGACATCACCGGGGGCTTCACAGGAACGCAGCGTTTCGGAGCACAGTCTTTCAAGGTGCTTCCCGTGGTCGTGTACAAGGTGTACGCGGACGGACGGGATGACGAACTCGTTCGCGGCGTGGACATCGTGGGCACGCCGCTTTCGTCGTTCAACAAGATCATCATGACTGGCGACGACCCGGACGTCTTCAACGGAACCTGCGGGGCCGAGTCCGGATGGGTGCCGGTTTCCGGCGTGTCGCCGAGCATCCTGGTTTCCGAGATCGAGATTGAAAAGCGTCAGCGCGAGCAGGACAAGCCGCCGATCCTCTTGCCGCCCATTGCTTCCCGGTAGTTAAGCGGTTCAAACAGGGTCACTCGGAATTCAACTTTCGTAGGAACGGAAGGAATAGGACATGAAATCACACCACAAAGGTACGGCCATTTTGGTCGCCGCCCTGCTGAGTTGTTTCTGCTGGACGCAGGCCGGCCGGGCAGAGTCAATTCCGGCAAGCAAGAACCTCATGCGCGCATTGAGCGACGAGCTGCAGCGTTCCATGACGCTACAGATGGAGGACCTCGAAAAGCCTTATTTCATTCAGTACACGGTTGACGACTCGGTGAATTTTCAGATACAGGCCAAGTACGGTGACATCACCTCGTCGGAGCATGACCGCTCGCGTACTCTGTACAGCTCCATTCGTGTCGGCTCGTACGATCTGGACAATACCAACTACGCGGACGACTCGGGGGGCTTCTTTGCTCTATTCCGCGGCGGCGGGGGCGTCGGGCGAGCCGCGCTGCCGCTGGACGACGATTACCTCGCCATGCGCCAGGCGATATGGCGGGCAAGCGACGCGCAGTACAAGGACGCCGTTGAAACACTGACCAAGAAACGGGCGTACATGAAGGACAAGAAGTTTGACGATCGCCCTGCGGACTTCGCCAAGGCGTCCGTTGTGGAACACGAGGAGCCCGTGGCGTCGCTGGCGTTTGATCGCGATGAGTGGGAGAAGCGCCTGTCCGGACTTTCCATGCGCTTTCGCAACCATCCGCGGATCCAGGATTCGAGCGTCCAGCTCTTCGCGGCGATCGGGAATACGTACATCGTCAACTCCGAGGGAACGCGGTTGCGATTCCCCGAGCAAGGCCTGTTGGTGTTCATCACGGCTGAAATGCAGGCCGGCGACGGAATGACCATCAGTGACGGCGAGAGCTATTTCGTCCGCGACCCAGGTGATTTCCCCCCGTCGGAGGAAGTCGAGAAGGACATCGACGCATTGGCCGAGCGGATCCAGGCGTTGGCCCAAGCCCCGGTTCTGGAGCGCTATATGGGTCCGATCCTGTTCGATGGCTTGGCTGCGGCGCAGATGCTCCGCACGATTCTGGCGGAGGGTGTTGCCGGGCAGGTCGATCCGGTCGGAACCCAGCGGCGCGGCCTGACAGGCGCCGGCAGCCTGGAGAAGAACCTCGACACGCGGATATTCCCAACGACGTTCCGGATGTACGACAATCCGACCGTCGAGAAAGTGGGTGACCAGGCGCTCTTGGGCCATTACCTGTTCGACGACGAAGGGACACGGGCCGAACGCGTGGATCTGGTCAGTGAGGGCAAGCTGGTGGATATGGTCCGCTCGCGCGTTCCGACAAGGAAGCTCTCCGGCAGTAACGGTCACGGGCGGCGCTCCTCCGGCGGCGGGGCGATCTCCTCGGCGATCGCGTGCCTGTTCGTGGAAGACGAGGAGGGCATGCCGGAGGATAACCTGAAGGCCGCGTTGCTTGAGGCCGTCGAAAACGAGGGGCTGGAATACGGCCTGCGGATCAAGTCTCTGAAGACCACGAGCATCGGATCCAATCGGGCCGACATATTCGCCATGTTCATGCGTATGCAGCAACGCGGCGGAAGGAGCAACATAGGTGATCCGGTCTCGTTCTATAAGGTGTTTCCCGATGGACATGAGGAAATGGTCCGCGGCTGTGAATTCGGACAGGTCAAGGTTCGCGATTTGAAGCGGATCGCTGCTGCGGGGCAGAAGCCGGCGGTCTATAACTACATCGGGCTGGGATTCGGCGGGACCACGCCGGCTACGTCGATCATCAGTCCGTCGCTGTTATTCGAGGAACTGGAGTTGTTCAAGATCGAGCAGGAAGAAGACACGCTCCCGATTCTGTCCTCGCCGCTGAAGCGGTGACCGCCAGGTCGGGTTCGGCTGGTAGTATGTGTTTGAGGCGCCAGGACAATCGCGGAAGGCCCTCGCGCGGGCGGAGGCGATAGGGCAACTGCCGCTTCAGCGCAGCCAATCGCGAGAATCCATCTGCTTCTCCAGATTGCAGCAGGGCTGGCCATGATCGCAGGAGGCCGCGTGCACGTGATTCGCGCCTCTTTAATTCCGTCCGAGGAGCGGCGTCTCCCAACGCCCAGCCAGCTTCGCTCGCTCGATCCTCACGCGACACTTGGCGAGAGCTCACGCACAAGAGTGCGAAATTCCCTGACGGGTAGCAGGGCGGCCAATCACGGCGTCGACACTGCGCGGCTGGTACCAAATATAGGCCTGAGTTTCTCATCGTTTCCCTGCGCGTGGATTATTTCAACGCGTGTGAGGCTGTGGCGCGGCCCGTGTCGACCTCGCTTCTGGACATCCGCTTCAGCAACCAAATACAATTGGTCCGATCATCTGCATCCGCGAGATCATTCTGCGATGGTCTTCAGCAGCCTGTGGTCAGGCGGGGTACGAATCCGCCCGCTCTCGGAACGTAAGTGCTTTCATTTCACGAGGCTATGGCTTCAAGAAAAGCGAGTACACGATGAAATCGCACCGATACCCGAATCGCGACTTTATGCAAGTAAACGGTTTACACTGGAGGCGGGGGGAATCGATTAAGCGGGCAACCCTCTCCAATCGGTCAAAACACCACAACTCGTATGCGTCGCCGCTCGACGCTTGACATACCGTGACACCCAGTTACACCGGTGGACACAGGTGGACAAGGAATTCGGGCGGACTACACGTATTTCTCAACAACCGTTCGTTTCGGGGACCATCCGAGAATCGCGCGATCACCAACGCCGTGTGTCGAGAGAATCCCAGGACAGAACTTCAACATCATTGCGTTCCTGGTTGCTTCCGCCGCCGAATACGACACAGCGTCTTACGCGACAGGCGCTGGCCAGGACATCGGCAACCTGCCGACCAGCGCTCACAACCTCCGCGGTGGCGGTCTGTCTGGATTCCGACTCCATGGCAGTCAGTCTCCGCCCTTCGTCTATGATCAGGTCCACCTCCGACCCATGTCGGTCACGATAGAAGAACAGCCCCCATGCTCCCCACGGTTAAGTCTATGTTTAGGTACTTCCGAAACCACCCAGGTTTCGAAGATGGGGCCGCGCAAGGGGTGCAGTCGAAGTTGCGAGGGCTCTCGAATTCCCAGCAGCCAACACACAAGACCCGTATCATAAGAATGCCGCTTGGGAGTTTTGACCAGACGCTTGCCGATGTCCCCGAAATACGGCGGCAGTCGAAACGCTATGAACGTCGCCTCAAGAATCGATAGCCAAGCCTTCGCAGTGGGTTGCGTGATTCCCGAATCAACAGCCAATGATGACGGGTTTATCAGTTGCGCGGTCCGGCCCGCGCACAACTGCACGAATCGCTGGAAGGTGGCCAAGTCGACCGTATTGGAAACCAGACGAAAGTAGGTCCGAACATGCGAGCCCAGCCACTCGCTCGGCTGAAGTCGTTGGTCGAGGATACGTGGGTAGCCGCCAGTGAACAAGACCTCCTTTAATGACGCGGAATGGCGAATAAAGCGCTGCGTTTCGTTGCGTGCGAGTGGCAGCAGGTTGTGCACGGCCGTACGGCCTGCGAGCGGCTGACTGACCGCCTGCATCATGGACAGGCTTTGTGAGCCTGTCCCTCACCCAAATGTGTACTGTTGCTGCCGCAGGGACTTACGCTTGGACACGCCCAACCGCTCGGATACGCCCGTTTCGCCCTGTTCGTCGGTGTTCGGAGTGATATGAGCGGGATGCGATGGGCGGTTACTTGGAAAAGCAGCCCGGCTTGAGACTGTTTATGGGTCCAACCAGGATGGCCTCGCGCCAATAGTGCCTTCGCTGATGTCCAAGCAGGGCGGTCTCGTCGGGCTGCTTGGCCACGCATGTTGATGGTGGTATTCTGGGAGGACTGGGCTAGTTCAAATCTACGCTGTAACGGGCCGGGAAACATGCCTTTCGAGTCGACTAAACCTTCATTGCTGGTTCGTGTACGCGATCCAAGCGACCTGAATGCCTGGCGTGAATTCGAGGCCCGGTATCGCGAGCTCATTGTGCGCTATTGCCTTCGCAGGGGTCTGCAGATGGCTGACTGTGAGGACGTCCAGCAACTCGTTTGGATCAATCTGTGCAAGGGAATCCGGACGTTCGAATACGATCCCAGGCGAGGGCGATTTCGCGATTATCTTCGTCGTACGGTGCGAAACGCCATCGCCCGCCACTTTGCGCGTCCAAATCAGGCTCCCCGGGCGCTAGACACAGCAGTGCTGGCAGTCTTTCAGGCCGAGGTCGAACAGGACACAGTCTGGGACCAGGAGTGGGTCAATCACCACTACCGGCTCGCAATGCAGACCGTCCGAGCTACCTTCGAGCCGCGGAGCGTCGCCCTGTTTGAGGGATTGCTTGGGGGTCAATCGGCTGCCGAACTCGCGGATTCGTTCGGCGTTTCGGCGCAGTCCGTACACAAGGTCAAGCAGCGAATTCAGAAACGGCTGGGCGAATTGATTGCGGGGCAGATTCAGGAAGAGGACCATACCGATGCCGGGGAATCCCGATCCGAATCGTCAGGCTAGTCCGGAGGAGAGCGCGGCCGACCTTGTTGTGGAAGGCTTTGCCTTCGACAGTGATCAATGGATCGATCAGATCCGTGGAGCCGAATCGCCCGTAACGCTTGGTTCCATCGGTGAATACGAATTGCTGGCGGAAATCGGTCGCGGTGCACAGGGAATCGTCTACAAGGCCATTCAACCGCGAACCAAGCGGCACATCGCTATAAAACGCCTGCTTGGCGGTTCCCTGGCCGGGTTCGAAATGCGGGCCCGCCTGGCGCGGGAAGTTGAGGCGGCCGCAACGTTAAACCACCCATCGATCCTTACAGTTTACGGCATGGAGTTTGTGGATGGACTACCCGTCCTTGCCATGGAGTGGGTCGACGGACAACCAGTTGATGCTTGGTCCGACGAGGTAGGACGGGATCGTCGGGCGCTTCCTCAGCTTCTGGCGATGTTCCGAGCCATCTGCGCCGGCGTGGAACATGCCCACGAGCGTGGCGTAATCCACCGTGATCTCAAGCCCACGAATATCATCGTCGGCACAGACAATGTGCCGCGCATCCTGGATTTCGGGCTGGCGAAATTCGCTGAGGCGGACGGCCTGTCGACGTTGACCGCGACCGAGGGATTCGTCGGCACGCCGGCATATGCGGCACCGGAGAAGCTTGCCGGGCAACGCGGATTCAGCGAGACGCGCAGCGACGTGTACTCGCTGGGGGCCGTGCTGTATCGGATGCTGACAGGGCGGTTGCCACGGGAAACGGAGATGCCCCTGGCGGAATTCCTCGAAAAGCGCTGGCAGGATCCCCCGCGTCCCGGCTCCATGAATCCCGAACTCGACACCGAATTGGATGCCATCCTGATGACGGCCTTGGCGACTGAACCTGCGCGACGATACCCGTCTGTGGAAGCCATGTCGGAGGATATTCGTCGCTACTTGAAGGGGCTGCCCATAGCGGCAGCGTCAAACACGCTTGCCTACCGTCTGGCCAAAACCGTACGGCGACATAGGACTGCAGTCGCAGTATCCATAATGATCTCGTCCGTGCTTATCGCCGCAACTGCCGTATCGACGACACTGGCCGTTCAGGCTTCCCGGGCCCGGGAAAGAGCCCGCGATCGTACACGAGTGGCAGAGAGCATCAACAGTTTCCTCACGGATGACCTGCTTGCAGCCATCGATCCTGCGAATACGGACAATCCCGATCTTACGATGCGCGAAGTGCTCGACCGCGCGGCCGCAAGTGTCGAAGGCCGTTTCGCAGGGGAACCGCTTGTTGAATCTTCCATCCGTCGCGCCATAGGTCGATCCTATCTTTCCCTAGGACTCCCGGCCGAGAGCATTCCCCACTTTCAGCGCGCCTTGGGGCTTCGGGTTGAGCATTTTGGGCCAACGCGAGATGAAACGCGCGAAGCGATGCGTGAGCTGGCCGAAGCCCTGTATTGGAATGATGAGGGTGAGGAATCGTTGCTCATTGCCCGCGATCTGCTCGAACTGGAAACTGCGTCCGCGGGCGCCGGCAGTTCACAGGCGATGAAGGCCCGTTTCATGGTCGTCCGATCCGATTCCGAAATCGATTTCGGTGAGAAGTGCGCCGCGCTAAGTGAAATCCTCGAATGGAGCGTGGAACATCTCGGGCCGGCTGACCCCATGACCCTGGATGTCTCGCACATCCTCGCGAATGACTACCTATACAACGGCTTCGCTGAGGAGGCGGAGCCGATTGTCATGCGCATGTACGAGGCCGTTCGCGCCAGGTATGGTGAAGCACACCCGCAAACACTCGATGCCATGCTGGGACTTGCCATTCTCTATGGTCGGACCGACCGCGTCGAGGAAGCCGTTGAGATCCTGCAAGATATCGTTCGCATTTACCGCGAGACCCGGCCTTCACCCTTCTCCTCGATGGGTATCGCGCTGGGACACCTCGGTGCGCACCTGCGCGCGCTCGAGCGATACGAGGAGGCAGAGAGTGCCTTCCTGGAAGGATACGAGATCTTGGCGACGTCGCGCGGAGCGGAAGTCGGCTGGACCCAGGGCATCGTCCGCATGCTCGCAGGCATGTATGAGGACATGGGCGAATCCGAAAAGGCGCTTGCCTGGCGAGAGAAGCTCCTTCCCCAGTTTGAAAAGCCGATTCCGCGGGTTCCACGCTCCGGCGAGAGTGAATAAGTTGCGATAATCCCTCCGGGCTTCCCTCTTCATCACGACCGCTCCCAGCCCTCCTAGGCCGGCCGATCGTCGATTCTTCCAAGAAAAATTTGTCCCTTGCCGTCCAAGTCGATCGTGGGTCGCGCTAGTTTCGGTATCGGGACCGGATTTCGCAAACCTGGAAGGATGGGAGGAATCATGAGGTGCGATAAAAGCGTATTGCTCGGGATTGCCACAGGTACGGTCGCTCTGCTTGGCTTGAGCGTACCCGGTCTGGCCGTGGAGCTCGGAACGACGTTCACCTATCAGGGAGTGCTCGTTGACGATGGCGTCGCGGTAACAGACACCTGCGACTTCGAATTCACGCTTTGGGATGAGGCAGCCGCGGGGAATCAAGTGGGAAGCACGATCGCCCAGACCATTGACGTGGAGGACGGCCTCTTCACAACACCACTCGACTTCGCTGTGGTGGCGTTCACAGGGGAAGCCCGCTGGTTGGAGATCAGCGTCTGCTGCCCGTCACCATGCAGTCCAGCGCTGACGTTGCTGGATCCGCGGCAGGAGCTGACCCCGGCACCGCACGCACTGGCACTGCCGGGGCTGTATACGATCGATGACGTGGAGAGCCCTAATATCCTCGGCGGCTCACGAGCCAACGTTATCGGCAGTGGAGTGGTCGGTGCGACCATTGGCGGTGGTGGTTCCCCAGGAGACTTCGTCGGGCCGATCGAGATTCACGATGACTATTGCACGGTGGGAGGCGGTCGGCACATTAGTGCCGGCACCGACGACGGCGATCCCTCCAACGCCCCATACGCAACAGTCGGCGGTGGCTTTTCGAACTACTCCGGCGCCAGTTACGCGACGGTGGCCGGCGGCAGCAACAATGCCGCCTTCGCTCGCGCAGCCACCAGCGGCGGCGGATACAACTGTGACGCAATCGGAGAATACGCCACGACTCCTGGAGGTGAGAACAACCGCGCCGGCGGCGATCACAGCTTTGCCGCCGGCCGGTACGCCGAAGTCCGTGACGCGGCTACCGTGGGTGACGCCGACGGCGACGAAGGTACCTTCGTTTGGGCCGACAGCACGCACGGATCAGGAAACAAGTTCGTCTCCACCGGCCCCAATCAGTTCCTGATCAGCGCGGCCGGGGGCGTGGGCATCGGCACCAACGCGCCGGATTCAGCGCTCCACGTGGTGGAATCGACCGCGGGCGGAAACGGGATCCGAATTGAGGGGACGGTCGATGACGCCAATCCCAACATCGTCCTCAGAGAGGATGGCGGGGCCTCGGTGAATTTCCGCATCAACGAAGCGAGTGGCGACAGACTCGAAGTGCAGATGAATTCGACCAACAGGATGGTGCTCACGCAGACTGGAAACGTCGGAATTGGCACCAATTCGCCGGACACAGGGTTCACGCTTGACGTGATTGGGCCGTCCTCGGCCGTCCGTGGGTTTGGCAACGGCGCGGGCAGTTGGGGGGTCTATGGATTGAATGCCAATCCGAGCGGTACCGGTGTGATCGGCGTTGCGCTGCAGTCCAGCGGAACCAGTTACGGTGTTCGGGGTGTGAGCAACAGCTCGAGCGGATTCGACTTTTACGCTTCCGGCGCGGGCACGGATTACGGCTCCTCGTCCTCCATCCGCTGGAAACACAACATCAAGCTGATCGAGAATCCTCTGGAGAAGGTCGACCAAATGCGGGGGGTCTATTTCGACTGGGACGCCGCGCATGGCGCAGAGCACGACGTAGGCATGATCGCCGAAGAAGTCGGCAAGATCCTGCCGGAGATTGTTGCCTACGAAGAAAACGGCACCGATGCCATCGGTATGGACTATGCCCGGATGACCCCGCTGCTGGTCGAAGCAGTCAAGGCCCTTCATGCGAAGGTGCAGCGACTCGAAGCGGAGAAGGGCGGCGTTACCACCACCGCAAGCACAACGGTTGGCGCGCGGGCGGCTGAGCGACTCGTCGAACAACAGCAGCTTATCGCCACCCAGCAGGAACAGATTGAAACGCTCCAGGGCCGAATCGAGCGGCTCGAGCGCAGCATGGTCGCCTTCCGTGGGAAGGAGGCGAAGTAATGCGGCGAATAGAACTGTTGATCGGGACCATGATGGGCATCGCGATCGGGCTTGGTCCGGTCCCGGCCGAGGCACAAACCGGCGCCTGCTGCAATTCCGGCGGTTCATGCACGATGACCGACGAGGCGGGTTGCTCGACGTCTGGGACGTTTCTTGGGGCAGGTACGGACTGTTCGGGCGTTGACTGCTCGGGTGTACTCGGCGCGTGCTGCGTCGGAACGGGCTGCATACCGGACCTGTCGCCGTCGTAGTGCAGCCAGGCCGGCGGCGCCTTTCTCGGCTACGGAACGACCTGCACACTTGGGGCAACGTGCTCTCTGGGCGCCGGTGCATGCTGCTTTGGAGGAACGTGTGCCGACTTCCCGCTGCCACTCTGTGATAGTTTCGCCGGCGACTACGCGGGCAACGGCACGTTCTGCGCAATGATGCCCGATCCCTGCAACCCACCACTTCGCGGTGCCTGCTGTTTCCCGGACGCGTGCATCAGCGGTACAACTGCTGCCGGCTGCGCCGATGCCTCGGGCAGCTATCAAGGCGACGGAAGTAACTGTGGCGGCGTTACTTGCGGCGAATGCGGCGACAACGTTGTGCAATCGGTTCTCGGAGAGGAGTGCGACGGAATTGACAACTCCGCATGCGCCTGCTCGTCCTGCTACCCGCCCGGACATTCTAATGAATGTACTTGTGCGCCTCCGCCGGTTTGCGGCAACAACATCGTGGAAGAATGCGAGCAATGCGACGGTACCGATGACAGCGCCTGCCCGGGTGAATGCGACGCGATGACGTGTACTTGTCCACTGCCGGTGTTCGCAATCAAATGGCACTCGGTTCACGGAGGCGGTGTCGTCAGCGTCGGTGCGACAATGAAGTTGCTCGGTGCGATTGGTCAAGCCGACGCCGGTGTCGCAACCGGCGGGACGTACGAGCTGTCCGGCGGATTCCTCGGCGGCGCTTTATCGGCGCCCCTGCCAGCGACACCCACCGCTGTCCCGACCTATCCGCACGGTGCGGTGAAGCAGCGTTACGTCAGCTTCGCCCCGGATGCCGGTCATACGAACGTGGGCTACCGCGTGAAGGACGTGGGTTCGGGTTCCCAGTACTACATCAGCACGCCGCGTACGACGCCGGCGTCGGTGGTGGGACAGGGCCTGACCTTCGTGGTGTCCGATGCGTCCCCGATCCTCAACGACTGGACCTCGCTGACGCGGATCCATGTCGGTGGCTGCATGATCGCCCCGGGCGACAATGCCGCTTCGAGCACGGGTCGTGCGTATGAGGTCACCGCGACGAACGACGGTGCCAGCTTCTCGCCGCCGTTGACGGTCTTCACCGCGGCTCGTCCGACGGCTGCGAACGCCCGCTTCTGGGCGGACGTGGTGGGTCTGTTCTCGGCCGGTGGCGATGGTTCGACCACGCCGCCCACGCCGGCGAACTCGTGGACCCCGCCGAACCGGAACGTGAGCGGTTTCGACATCTCGGCCACGCTGCAGGCGGTATCCGCGGCACCGACCGCGCCGCACTTCACGTGGGTGG
>JAGFJJ010000078.1 GCA_024102815.1 Phycisphaerae bacterium | reverse complement strand
ATGTCCTCGGCGATGAGGCGGCTCAACTCCTGGTTGCGGCGATTGGTCTCTTCGATGTATTGCTGCGTGTGCGAGACGGGCGGCTTCCATTGCTCGGGAAAGCGCGGATCGAAGACCGCGGGCGGGGCGTTGAATACTGGGTTCGGATTCGGCGTTGGCCCGAAACGCGTGGGATCCAGGAGTCCGGCTCGAACGCTGGCCGGGAAGGGGCTCGGCGGGCGGGGAATGCCGGTTACGATCATCCGCGGATTGGAGCGTCGGCGGAGTTCATTTTGTCGATAGGCGATCTCCGCTGCCAGGGCCCCTCGCTCCACGTGGCGAACGGTGTCGCGGAGCAGCCGCGCCGCGAAATGATTCTGGGGCGCGAGACGCACGGCCTCGCGGTAGGTCGCGATGGCCTGTCGCCATCGGCCGTTCTCGCGGAGGCAGTCGGCGCGGGTGGTCAGGAAGGCGGAGAGTTCCTCGCGCGGCGTCATGGACTTCAGATAGTTGCTGCCGGGATCGGGATCTTCGAGGTGAAGGCGAAGCTTTTCCCGGTAGTGATCTTCGTCGGGAAAGTCCACGCCGCCGAGGTTGGAGATTTCAATGTTGAACTGCTCGCCGGTGACGGGATCGTCCCAGCGGGCGTAGTAATGGGAGAAGGTCTGGACGAGTTTCAGCGGGTAGCCCAGCCGCCGCCCGACGGCCACGACGATCACCGGCAGCGAGGCGCACGTTCCGCCGGTGCCCTGGACGATGCCGTGGATGAATTGATCCTGCGACCTGGCGAGGCTGGGATTGGTGCGCTGCTCGACGTTGTAGTGGACGTTCATATCCTCGCGGAGCGTCAGGACGAGCATGATCGCCAGGAATTTGGCGCGGGAGTTGTCGTAGTAATCGGGAATGAGGTCGAAATAGTGTGCCCGGCTGACGGTTGCCTCGGCAACGCCGTCGGCCCAAGCGTCGAGCGCTTGGAGAACGGCCGCGCGGTCGAGGTCCTCCGAGCCGGGCAAACCTTCGGCCGCGGCCAGGTTCATCGTGGCGATGTCGACCTGAGCGAGGGTCGCGTCGGGTAGGGCGATGAGTTCTTCGAGTGAGACGGTCTTCTGGTGGTCGGCGGGTGGGGATGCGGACGCGGCGCACGCGAGGAGTGACTGAATCCCGAAAGCCAATGCTACAAACGGAGAGGATGTAGAACGTCGAGAAGAGAGCCGCAATTGAAGCTCCTTGTGCAGTAAGTGCGCGGCGAATACAGTTGATTCCCTGTTTTCTATCGGTTGTGTTGGAGTGTTCATGCGGTTAAGCAATGACGTCATGAGATTATCGGACCGCCATGATGTGGACGCTTGTTCGATTCATATGTCTGCTCGTTCCCGCATATTGTTCAGCATCTGGGCGGCGATGATCGGGGCCGTGGTTTGGGTATTGCTGCCCTTGTCGGCGGCGCCGGCGGTCGCGGGGCGATGGCAAGGGCCTTGGAGCTATGCGTTTCCGCTGGTGCTGGTGATGGCGCTGTGGTTTGCGGCTCGGGCGTATTACGGCTGGGCGGCGCTGTTCATGCTCGCGGGCGGTCTGCTGAACCTGCCGTTCGGGGTGATTGCCATTCTGGGGGCGTCGGCCGCGCGGCGGGAGTGGGCGAGGAGCAGGGAGAAGCCGGACGACTCGATGCGTTGCCTGAAGTGCGGGTATGATCTTCGCGGGGCGCCGGTTCCGCGCTGCCCGGAGTGCGGGTGTCTGTATGGATTCACCAAGACGGCCGAGGAGTTGGGGTTGTCTCCGGAGGAGCTGAAGGCGAATCGGAGATGGCCGAATCGGGGACGGGAAGATTGAAGGCATTCGCATACGGGAACGTATTGGGATTCATCGCTCCCCCACCGCTGAAGCGGTGGGCCACCCGGCCGCTTGGGGTAAGGAGTCTGCAGTGACGGATCTACAGTCTCGACGCGCGGCGTTTCGCGGGCTGCATGAGGGTGGGTGCTTCGTCATTCCCAATCCGTGGGACATCGGATCGGCCCGGTTTCTGGCGGAACTGGGGTTCAAGGCATTGGCCACGACCAGCGCCGGGTTCGGGTTTTCCCGCGGGCTGCCCGATGATCCGCACGTCCTGTCGCGCGACGACGTGCTCGAGCACATCGAGGAGATCGTCGACGCGACCGATCTGCCGGTGAACGCCGACTTCCAGTCCGGCTATGCGCGAAATGTGCAGGACCTGGCTGAGAACGTGCGGCAGTGCGTGGAGACCGGTGTGGCGGGACTGTCGATCGAGGATGCGACCGGTGACGCGGAGCGGCCGCTGTTCGAGCCGGCGGAGGCGGTGGATCGGGTGAGGGCGGCGCGTGCGGCGATCCGGGCGAGCGGCGCGGATGTGCTGCTGACGGCGCGGGCGGAGTGCTATCTGGTGGGGCATCCGGACCCGCTCAAGGAGTCGATCCGCCGCCTGCAAGCCTACGCAGAGGCCGGGGCGGACGTGCTCTATGCGCCGGGGGCTGTAACGAAGGACGACATCAAGACACTGGTGCGTGCCGCAGCGCCGAAGCCGTTGAATGTGCTGGTGTCTGCGAATACGGGGATGTGCATGCGTGACCTGGCCGAGCTTGGGGTGCGGCGGATCAGCGTGGGTTCAGCGCTGGCTCGCGTGGCGTGGGGCGGATTCCTGCGTGCGGCGCGGATGATGGCGAGCGAGGGAAGTTTCGCGGGCCTGGAGGGAGCGGCGCCGTTCGCAGAGCTCAACGCGTTGTTTTCAGGTTGGAGGAAGCGGAGGGGTTGAGGGGAGCGGACGTTACGGCGTTGAACTCACAGCCGGGTTTCCGTTTCCGAGACGGTCGATCATGGCCAAGCGATCCAAGGCCGCTTCGACCGCGGCGCGCAGGTACCTCGCGGGAACGCTGGGCTCGATGCGGGCGGTGGATTGCAGATCGCGAATGAGCTCGGTGAGCTTGCGGTTGTAGCTGATGCGGTAGTGCTGTCTGGTGAGCTCGTTCTGCACGTCCACGAAGCTAGGGGCAAGGCCCGGGTCGTGCTCATCGCAGCGGACGAGGAAGAGGCTGTCGCCGGAGACGACGACGTCGCTGACCTGGCCCGCCTGGAGCTTGCTCAGGGCTTCCACGGCGGGGAGGTACCTTTCGCGGACTTCCTCGGGGGTGATCCAGCCCCAGTCTCCGCCCCCGGCCGCGCGGGAATCGGTGGAGTATTGCCGAGCGACTTCGGCGAAGGGCACGCCATCCTTCAACTTGCGCTGCGCCTCCCCGATGCGCTGGCGCGCGGCCTGGCGCGCCGCGGCGATCTGTTCGCGGGTGGGATCGGAGACGTCGGGCGGGAGGAAGTCGAGCACGCGGACTTCGATGAGGGACATGCTGCGGCGCTCGGGCTCTTTCCAGGAATCGACGTTGGCGTTGTAGATGGCGAGGAGTTCGTCGCGGGTGGGCTCGGCCACGAGCGGTTTGATCTGGCCTTCGAGGTAGGCGCTGACGAGGATTTCGCGGCGGAGCTTCTCGCGCACGTCGTCGAGTGAGCGTTGCTGGTCGAGCAACTGCTTTTCGTAGCGACGCTGCACGCCGTTCCACTGCTCGGTGATGATCTTGCGGAGCTGGGCGTCGACAAGGGGATCGACGTTTTTCTGGGCGCCGTCGGGCAGGCGGAGGACGGCCTGCTGGTAGATCAGCGATTCGGTGATCTTGTCGGCCATCCATTGCACGGCGCGGCGGTTCAGCCATTCGCGAAAGGCGTCGGGCGGAAGGCTTTCGCGCTGGCGGAGGATTTCGTCGCCGATCTCGCGCCACATCTGGTCAGCGGGGAAGGTCTCGCCGTTGATGCGCATCTGCGAAACGGGAGCGTCACTCGCGGTATCGGGGGGGACGGTCCCGACAGGGGCTTTCGATTCGGCGCGAGCGAGATTCCTGTTGGGTTGGTTGTTGATCGGCGCGTGCGGTGCGCCGCAGGACGTGTGGGTGAGGACAGCGGCGGCCGGGAGCAAGACAATCAGGAGGCGTTTCATCGGGTGGCGGCTCCCTGCGGGTCCCTGGCGCGGGTGAACATGCGTCGCAGGACGGGCAACAACGTATCCGGCTCCATGTAACTGGGCGGCAGGCGCAGGTGGATCGTGTGCGCATCGGGCAGGCGAACGCTGCCGGGCGCGTCAGCGAAGACGGCTTCAGCCCGCCGCAAATCATCGACCTGGAAGATCACATCCGGCTCCCGCAAGCTGATGGAGTTGATCCCGAAACGCCGCGCGTGAACGCGGAGTTCGGCGACCTGGATGAGTCGCTGGAACTCCGCGGGGACGGGTCCGAAGGCGTCGAGCAGGTCGCGCTCAAGCTGCTCGAGATCGGCCTGCGACCGGCAGGAAACGATCCGCCGGTAGACCTCGATCCGCGATCGATCGGCGCGAATGTAATGCGGGGGGATGTGCGCGGCAACGTCGAGGTCGATGTGGACCGGGGGCGGCGTGGGGTCGGGCTCGTTCTTGAGCCGTCGGACGGACTGCTCCAGCAGGCGGCAGTACATTTCGTAACCCACGGCGGCGATGTGGCCGCTCTGCTCCTTGCCCAGCAGGTTGCCGGCCCCGCGGATCTCCAGATCGCGCATGGCGATACGGAAGCCGGCGCCGAGCTCGCTGAACTCCTCGATGGTCTTGAGGCGCTTGGCGGCCTTGCCCATCGGGGGGCGATCGGGGGAGAGCAGGAGATAGCAGTAGGCCTGCTTGCTGGAGCGTCCGACGCGTCCGCGGAGCTGGTGGAGGTCGGCCAGGCCGAAGCGCTCGGCGCGGTTGATCAGAATGGTGTTGACCGTGGGGATGTCGATGCCGCTCTCGATGATGGTGGTGGCGACGAGGACATCGGCCTCGCGGCGGACGAAGCGGTGCATGACGTCCTCCAATTCGCCGTCCTTCATCTGACCGTGGCCGTAGATCACTCGGGCCTCGGGTACGATTTCCGCAACCGTGGCGGCCATAGTTTTGATTGACTGCACGTAGTTGTGCAGGAAGTAGATCTGCCCGTCGCGGTTCATCTCGCGAAGGATGGCGTCGCGGATGAGGTGGCGATCGAAGGAGCGGACGTAGGTGGCGATGGCGCGGCGATCCACGGGCGGCGTCTGGAGAGCGCTGATGTCGCGGATGCCCACGAGGGACATGTGCAGGGTTCGCGGGATGGGCGTGGCGGTGAGCGTAAGCACGTCCACCGTCTCGCGCATCTGCTTGAGCCGTTCCTTGTGCTCGACGCCGAAGCGCTGTTCCTCGTCGATGATGACCAGCCCGAGGTTGGCGAAGGAGACGTCGCGACTGAGCAGGCGGTGCGTGCCGATGACGATATCGATCTGTCCCCGGCGGGCCTGCTCGACGATGATCTTCTGTTCGCGGTCGGAGCGGAATCGCGAAAGGCATCCGATGGAAAAGGGGTACTCGGCGAAGCGCTCACGGAAGGTCTCGTAGTGTTGTTCGGCGAGGACGGTCGTGGGAACGAGCACCGCCACCTGCCGGCCGTATTCGACGACTTTGAACGCGGCGCGCATGGCGAGCTCGGTCTTGCCGTAGCCCACGTCGCCGCAGATGAGGCGGTCCATCGGCCTGGGGATCATCAGATCGCCGCGGATCTCGCCGGCGACCTGCAACTGATCCTCGGTTTCCTCGTAGAGGAAAGCCGCCTCGAATTCGCGCTGCCATTCGGTGTCATCCGGATAGGCGGTGCCGGCCGTTTCGGCGCGCATGGCCTGGATGCGCAGCATGGACTCGGCGAGCTCGGTGACGGCGTCGGCCACCTGCTGCTTGGTCTTGCCCCAGCGTTTGCCGCCGATCTTGGAGAGTGTCGGCCTTCGCCCACCCGCCCCGATGTACTTCTGCACGAGGTCGATCTGAGAAACGGGAACGTGGACCATCGCGCCTTCGTCGAACTCGAGGCTGAGGAATTCCTCGAGCTGGTTGGAGGTTCCCTTGCGGAGCTTCTTGAGGCCGCGGTAGACGGCGATGCCGTGGACGACGTGGACGACATATTCGCCGGGCTGGAGATCGAGCCAGGATTCGAGGGGGCGGCCGGCGTGGAGCTTGCGGATGCGGCGCTTCTGTCGCTGGCGATGGAAGATCTCATGGTGCGGGACGACGACGGTGCGCGTGCGGGTCCAGTGGAAGCCGTGGTGCATCACACCGAGTTCGAGGCGGATGCGCTGGGCCGCGGCGGGGGAAACCTCGGCAAGCATTTCGCGTAGACGGGAGCGCTCGCCGTCGTTGTCGCAGACGACGAGAATTTCGTGGTCGTCGCTGAGGCGGGCGAGTTCCTCGACGGCTTCCCGGGCGCCGCCCTCGAAGCGCGATGTTGACGTAACGCCCAGGTCGAAGGCGTCTTCGCCGCCGATGGCCACCGAACCAAAGCGCGAAAGGTGGAGCTGGTCGAATCGCTGGGTGGAGCGGAACACGCTCTGAACGGAGAAGAGGCGGTCACTTCCGCGGAGGCGTGCGGCCAGCAGTTCGCCAAGTTCCTGAATCTCCGTGGGGGCATCGAGAATGACGAGCGTGTCTGTTGGCAGGTAGCTGAAGAGGTCGGTTTCCGCGGACTTGTCGACGAGCTTGGCGCGCGGCATCGCGGTGAGCGTCAGCGAATTCATCGACTCCAGCGAGCGCTGGGTTGCAGGGTCGAAGCGGCGGATGGATTCGATTTCGTCGTCGAAGAACTCGATGCGAACGGGGTTCTCGTCGCCCGGCGGGAAGATGTCCACGATGTCGCCACGCGCCGCAATGTCCCCTGGCGACTCGACGAGATCGAGCCGATCGAACCCCCGGTCGACGGCCCACCGGATCATCGTCTCGGGTCCGGTGCGGTGCTCTCCTCCCGATCCGCGGCCAACTGAGAGCCGAATCGTATTCCGCTCGATGGCGTCAAACGTGGGGACCGGCTGCATGAGCGCCTGTATGGGTGCGATAACGAACGGGGGCTCATCGCCGCGGTGTGAGGCTGCCGGGGGCTTTCTCGGCGGGGTTCGACGCGGGCGCCTTCCGGCATCGGGCGAAAGAGGAACACGATCGCCCGAACCGCTCCGGGATCGTCCGCCGGTTCCGGCGATGGATGCGCACAGACGGATGCGCTCGGCCTCGATTTCGCTGCTGGCGGCACCCTGGCCGGGGACCGTCTCCCACGCCGGCAGCAGGGAGACCGAACGTCCGAGAAAGAGCTCGATGTCATCGCGGTTTTCGTCGGCCTGTTGGAGGTGAGCCGTGACGTACAGTATCGGCCTTGGCGTGCTGCGCGCGATGTCGGCGGCAACGAAGGGCGCAGAGGACCCCCACAGCCCTGCGACGTGAACGACCCCCCCACGACGGTCGAGCCGTTGGCGCAGCGCCTTCAGCCTGGAATCCCCGGCGATGGAAGGAACCATCACCACGCGCAAGCCATTCTAGGGGATGGAAGCACGATTTCCACGGGCCGATTGCCGGGATGCCGGAGGACCAACTGCACGGGATGGCGACGCTGAAAAATCACAAACTGAAGTCATGATCGACGCGCGCCACAACTAGGCACAAATATTGACACGGTAACGGTGGTACCGTACCGACGCGATTACTAAGCTGACTATGCGTCGACGGGGAGCCCCATTCTCATATCCGATCCCCGCTGACGACGCGGGAACGTTGGATCACCCTATCGGTCGGGTTCTCGCGAAACGTCGAAGTCAGGAGATCCGAATGTCGCCTGCTCGCATTCCGCGACCCAGCGGAACCATGCTGCTCATCACCGTCGCGATCGCCGCGACCACCGCACGGGCGGAAGACGTCACGTCGCGATTCACGCTATTGCGCTTCGTTCCGGGCGATTGCTGGATGGCGATGAACTACCGGGATAACCCGGAAGCGGCGTGGATCGAAAGCCGCTGGATGGGCGTACTGGAGGACGCGAAGAAGACCGGCATCGATCGCGATGCCCTGGCGCTCATTGTGCACATGGTCGACGAGGGCTCGCGCGAGCAGGTCCGGGAGACGATGGGACAATTCCAGAAGCTGCTTTCGGACATTCCATGGCACGAATTGATCGGGCAGGAGGTTGCCGTTGCGGAACGGCTTGTCGATCGCCTGCCGGGTTACGAATACATCATATTGGCGCGGTCGAACGATGGCGCCGCGAAGCGGAGTTTTCCGGCGCTGCTGGCGGTGATGAAGGAAGTCGAAGGACTCACGAAGCATGTGCGTCTGGCGGACCTTACCATCGCGGGGATGGAGGGCGTTCGCGCGGAATTCCTGGATGATCCTGAAAGTTCCCAGCGACCCGAATTAACCATATCGCTGTTCCGCCGAGGTGATGTCATCGGCCTGGTGATCGGCGAGAAGGCGACCAACGACGTTCTGGCGATGATGTCGTCCAAGCCCGGCGCTCCGAAATCCGTGATGGAAGTCGACCGATTTCGAAGTGCCGTCGCGGAAGCGCAGCGTCCGGAAGACGGCCTGATGATCTTCGACATCCGCGGTCTGCTCAGCCAGATCCGCGTGCTGTTCGGGAAGATCTCGGAGGAGACCTCCAAGGCGGAAGCTCAGCAGTGGGTGGGCGTGGTCAACGCTTTGATCAATGAGTTGAGCCTGATCGATTCCGTCGTCACCACGGTCGAGACGAAGAACCTGCGGCAGGTCACGCACACGCTGGTGCGGCTCAACGAGGACCGGCGCAAGGGCCCGCTGGCCCGGGCGATTTTCGATCGCCAGCCCATCGACAACTTTGAGCGCTACGTGCCGGCCGATGCCACGAGCTTCTGGGTCTCCAACGGTGCCGACTTTGGGGCCTTGTACGACTGGGCGCTGGGCTTTGTCGGGGAACGCATTCCCGAGGGAAAAGCCCACGTCGCGAAAATGAAGGGGTTGTTCGAGCAGTTCGGGTTCGATCCGCAGCGTGACGTGTTCAGTTGGGTCGGCGGCGAGATGGCCACGGTTCGGGTGCCGAACATCTCCTCCAGATCCCCGGTTGAGGCCGACGCGGTGTTCTTCCTCGGCGTCAAGGACGCGGATCTGGCCCGTGCGAAGGTGAACCAGGCGCTCGACGCCCTGGCCGCCTTTGTCCAGCAGAAAGGGCAGCCCTTGACCATCGGACCGGCGAAGGGCGTGGATGCCGAGGGCTTTCGCCAGATCAATCATCCGTTCCTGATGGGCGCCACGCAGCCCGTCGTGGGCGTGGCGGATCGCTGGCTCATCGTGGCCTCGTCCGCCGCGGCGGTAAACAAGTCGCTGGCGGTGGCCGCGGGACGCGCTCCCTCGATTCGCAGCAGCACCCGCTACCGGGAAGAGGGACTGAGCGTGACGGGCCCGGTTCACTCCATGTACTTCAAGGACCTGCGTAACTACGGCGAGAACATGGCGGAGAAGATGCAGACGATTGCCAACATCGGGGCCATGTTTCCCATGATGCTGCCGATGATGAGCAAGGACCCGAAAGACGCCGCCGACCTGGCGAAGTTCGCCAACGGCATGCAGGAGGGCTTTGCGATCGTCGCCAAGCTGGGGCCCATATTCCGCAAGATCGACTTCATGTCATCGGAAGCGTCGGTTTCAATCGTGGATGGGGACGTCATTCGCGAAACGCGGGTGCTGACCTATCGCGCACCGAACGGCGTCGACGTGGTTCGGTCACAGCAGTGATTGAGTCGGTCCGGCCCGATTGACCGATATTCGCAAACGCTATGATTTGCTCGCGGCGAGTGATTCCAGTCGAAACCGCCACTCCGTATCGGTGATTTCGACAAAGACCCCGGTGCGCCCCGTGACCACGTCGCGGGCGACCTTACCGGCCGATTTTCCCCGCCAGCCACGGAGCAGCTCCGCTTCGGCCTCCGTGCCCTTTTCACCATCCATGCAGCAGCGGACAAGCTGGTTGATGGAACGCTGGGTGGCGGTCAGGGCGTAGGCCAGTTCATGGGCGGCGCAGTAATCGCGAATCACGGCCGTCGCGAGTGCGGTCAGCGCCGCCTGTTGCGGCCTTTCGACTTCGCGCTGCGGAGGCGCCGGCCACTCACTTTCGGGAATCGCCAGAGCCTGCTTGACGGCGCCAGCCAGTTCGCGGACGTTGCGGTCGCTCAGGTTGATGCCGCGCAGTTCGCGAATGTCCTTGACGCCGCTCAGTTCATGGCGGGCGATTTCCACGAGAAGATGATCCTTGAGCACGAAGCGTGCCGGGCGATTGATCCGTTTGGCCGCGCCCTCGCGCCATTGGAGCAGCTCTCGAAGGACGGCCATGTTCCGAGGCGGGAGCGAGCCCGCTCCCTTCACGCGACGGAGTTTGTCGGCTTCCACGCGGCGATAAAGCCCCATGTCCTCCAGCCGGGTGAATTCCTGCTGCGCCCAGTCGGTGCGCTTAAGCCGACGAAGACGCGTCTCGATTTTCTCCCGGACGGGCAGGAGGTGCTGGACGTCTTCGGCCGCGTAGCGTTTCTGCTCCGCGGTCAGCGGTCGCTTGCGCCAGTTGGTGAGCGTCTTGGCTTTGTGCAGGCGGATGCGGAGCACGGACTGAACAAGGCGTTGCAGACTCATCGGATAATCCAGGCCGACGAATCCGGCCGCGATCTGCGTATCGAAGATGTTGCGCGGCGCCCGGCCGATGTGCTGTACGCACAATGCGAGGTCTTCCTGCCCGGCGTGAACGACCGTCTGTACGGCCTCATCGGCGACAAGTTCCCAGAGCGGGGTGAGATCGACCTTGGCGAACGGATCAATCAGCCAGACGCCTTCCTTCGCGGCCACCTGCACGAGGCAGACTTCCGTTTCGTAGCGGTCCTCCATGACGAACTCGGTATCAAATGCGAAGGCGCCTTCCGCCCGGCAGGTCTGCACGACTTGGGCGAGATCGGAATCGTTCTCGACGAGGGCGGTTTCGGCGATCACTCGAGCGGACGGCAAAGCGTGACTCCCGATGCTTGGGTCCAAGGAAATCGAGGCGACATCTTACTCGGAGGATGGGCGATCAAGCCACCGGGTTCGGGCATGTTGTTCTGGCTGGATTTTGTCGCTTCAGCGGAAAAATGGGCGAGCTCGGGGATCGCGGGCGATGGGCGGCGGCCGCCAAATTCCGGTTTCAACAGATTTCCCCGCTTGACAATTCGTGCAGGATGGTCCCGGCACCCGTCCGGGCGGGTACCTATTTCAACGGGCTGATGACAAAATCGCGTCACTGAAGGACCGGGAATGCAACCGGGCCTCCGGTCGACCCGGAGAAGCGCAACAGTTCGCCGCCTTATCGGAACCGGGACAATATGCACCGTGCCGGTCGACCGTCCCTTGATCGGACATTTGCAGCTCGTACGATAAGCGCGAGGTTATGCGGACCCGCGTCTTTTTTTCGAACGACTATACTTCGAGCATCGCTTGGGCTAGAGTGGAGTGTATTCCCACCTTTACTTCGCGACGATTCCGGTCGCGCATGGGGGTTACATAGACATACAGGCGACGGCTCGATAGAGCCCGGTTTGGGGGGAAGCCAACGATGAACAACAGGTTCAAGGACAGCAGCGGACAACTGCGGAACCGCGCGATGGTTGGTCTGCGATGGAACGCGATCGGATTGCTCGTTCTGGCAAGCGGACTGATGGTGAACCAGGCGATGGGGCAATCGGCCGACGGCGTTTGCGCGCCCGGTAAGGTTGTCATCAACGACACCACGCCGCGCCCGGGGACCATCGATGCGCGCCAGCCGTATGCGCCGGCGGCGCCCACGCTCTCCGGTGGCGGGATCAGCCCGGGCGACATCCAGGGCATCGGCAGCGCGGTCGAGCCGATTACGGTTGTGATTGACCTGGACAGTCCGGGTACGGTGCTCGTCGGTGACGTGGACTGCTGGACGATCTGCGAAACCAGCAACGCGGGCAACCCGTTCCGCGTGAGCAATCCAAGCCTCCCGGCGATTACCATCGACGGCGTCACACGTATCGCCAACGACGAGTACGAGCTCGTTCTGAGCCGCGCCATCATGCCCGGCGAGGCGACGGTCATCACGTACATGGGCGACGGCGCGCAGCGGATTGTCTATCGCTCGCACCCGGGCAACGTGAACGCCGACAACAAGTCGCTGGCCAGCGACATTGTGCTTCTGGTCGACTACTACAACGGCGTGTCCGCAGCTCCATTTGGAGAATGCAGCACGGACATCGACCGCGACGGCGAATTCTTCTTCGATCCGATGACGCTCCAGAACGGCCGCCATCCCGACGTGGACCGCCTTGCAAGCCTGCTCGAAGGGGCCGAAGGCTTCGACGACTGGTTCAACTACGTCCTGCCGAAGTCTCAGGGGGCCTGCACGTTCGTCGACGGCGACAACGATGGAGCCGAGGACACGATCGACAACTGCCCCAACTTCCCGAACGAAGATCAACTGGACACCGACGGCGACGGCTTCGGAAACGTCTGCGATAACTGCCCGGCGTTCTTCAATCCGGCGCAGGCTGATGTCGACGGCGACGGCGTCGGCGACGGCTGCGACAACTGCCCGAATACGAGCAACGCCTCGCAAACGGACAGCGACACCGACGGAATCGGAGATGCCTGCGAATCGACCGGCGGCGGGGGCAACCCCAATCCCGACTCCGATGGTGACGGTGTCCCGGACGCCCAGGACAACTTCCCCAACGACAAGTTCCGCTGCCGCGACAGCGACCAGGACGGCTGCGACGACTGCTCCTCAGGGACGGTCAACACGGCCAACGACGGAACGGATACGGACGGCGACGGCATCTGCGACGTGTCCGACCCGGTGAATACGCAGAACTGCCCGCGAGCCAAGGAGTCCAACCAGCTTGATTCCGACGGCGACGGCGTGGCCGACTTCTGCGACCTTGCACCCAACAGCGCCACGTCCTGCGGGGACTCCGACTTTGACGGCTGCGATGACTGCTCGTCGGGTTCGTTCGATCCGCTGGACGACGGACCCGACCCGGACGGCAACGGCCTGTGCAATACAGACGGTGGCGGCGGGCAGCCGGTGGATACCGATCTCGATGGCATCGCCGACGAGACGGACAACTGCCCGGACGATTTCAATCCGGGTCAGGCCGACGCGGACAACGACGTTCGTGGCGACGTTTGTGACAACTGTCCGGACGTTGCCAACCCGACACAGGGTGACGCCGACGGGGACGGCGTGGGTAACGATTGTGACAACTGCTCGGCCGATGCGAACGCCAACCAGGCCGATCGCGACGGCGACGGAGTCGGCGATGTTTGCGACAACTGCCCGGACGATGCCAATCCGTCCCAGGCGGACACCGACGGCAACGGCGTGGGCGACGCCTGCGAAGAAGAGCCGCCGCCGCCGCAGGTCATCGATGCCGACGAGGATGGCGTGGAAGACGCCGAGGACAACTGCCCGAACACGGCCAATGCCGATCAGGCGGATGCCGACGAGGACGGCCTCGGGGATGTCTGCGACAACTGCCCGAACGCCGCCAATGCCGACCAGGCCGATGCGGATAACGACGGCATCGGCAACGTTTGCGACAGCGACTACGGACAAGGCACCGTGGACGGTATCAACCTCTGCGGAGCCTGTGGAAACGGCACGGCGATGGGCATGATCTTCGCCCTCTTCGGCTGGTTGGGTCTGCGGAGCCAGACGCGGCGCTTCCGACGGCGGAAGTAGTTTCCTGAAGGGAAAGCCGGCGGAGGCTTCGAACGGCCTCGGCAGCTCCTGAACAGGTCACCGGAAAGAACGGCCGCCCGTCACGCGTGAGTGTGGCGGGCGGCTTTGTTTGTCTCGACGGGTCGGAGCACAGGGCACACGGGCCCGGTCCACTCCCGATTCACATCTCTATTTTTCTTTGGACGCGTGGCACGGCACGCTGGGCTCTTCCACCTTGGGCGGCTCAGGGTGCTTCACCGTAATGGGCAGTTCAATCGGCGCCAGCTCGGGATCATCCGAGTGAAGGGCAACCGTCGCCTTCCCGTCGGGAGGATCCCATCCCTTGGGCACGGAGATGACCAGCCGCTGCCCTTCGGGGATGTCCTCCAGCGTCGCCTTGAGGTCGGGCGACGACGCGGAAACGCGTTCCAGGTGATGCTCATACCCGGCCTGGCGCACAATATCCGTCTTCAATTCGACATCTTGTGCCGGCGGACTGGGAAGTACGAATTCGGGTTGCTTGACCACGAACCGTTGCGGGAACTTGCCGCGAACGATGACTCCTTCCTTGGGGAACTCTTCGACGCCGGTATCGATGATGAGCCGGTAGTCCAGCGGTCCGTTCGGCCAGGGCGGCCCGAGCGAAACGTTGAGCATGTACATGTAACCCGGCTTACGCTCCTCGATCTTCGCCTCCATCCCCGGCAGGACACCGTCCGCGACCTTCGGGTGGATCTCGCCGTCGGGGATGTCGGGCATGAGCATGAGCTGCTGCGGCCGGACCGTGTCACCCGGCTCATGCCGGCCGAAATCCATGATGGGAACGCCGCCCCGAAAGGGATTCCGGACGCGGGATCCGCAGGTCAGCGCCACGCGCGGGTGCCGGGGATCGTTCGTCGTCACCGACGCCGATTTGCGGACGGGACCCCGACCGCCACGCGTGATCACGTCCAACACGATCTTACCTGTTTCGCCCGGTCGAATGGTTTGGCCAGCCTGGCCAATCAGACGCGAGCCTCAGCCAGGGCGCGTGTTGATTTCGAGAGGCGCGTCGCCATTGTTGCGGACTTCAAATTCACAGCGCACTTTTTCCTCGCGCCAGACGTCAGGCTTGTTGATGTTCTGGTTCGTACAGAACCAGACCGGCCCACCGGCAGGCTCCTCCTCCTTCGCCTCCGTCGGCGGCGATTGCCTGGCGCGGTAGGGCGCAAGCTCGGGCGGCGCCGTCAGCAGCGATACGAGCATACAGACTGTCAGAAGCTTCAAGAGACCTGCTCCAACAAAAGGTACGACGTCGACTGGATTGCAACGGGCGTAATACCGGACGCCCATGGTAGCCAATCGTCCGGGCGGTTGCGAGCCGTCCGCCCCCAAGCAACACGTTTGTGACATCGGTCAAGCGGAAGAGTGACTGGCTTTGGGCGGCCGGTGCGTTCCTAGGGGCTGGAACGCGCGATAAAACCTTCCAGCTCAACGAGATAACGCGATGCTGCGGGCTCGAATTCGAAGGAGTGTCTCGTTTGTGGGAAGCGCGTGACCCGACAGTCGGGCCACCCGAGACCTCGCGCAAAAGCCTCCGTGCGGGAATTGTCCACAATGGACTCCTCCCCGGCGAGCATGAAGTGGATGGGCACCGGGGGGCATTGCGGCAGCGTGGCCACGACACGGTCAAGCCGACGCGAGGCGAGATAGAAACCGGCGGTGCACTCGCGGAGCGTCAGCGGGTCATTGGCTATAAACTCCTGCCATTTCGGATCGGATGTGAAGTACTTCGGTTGGTCCAGCGGTATTCGAAACGTGGAAAGCGGGTCGTAGAGCATGGCGAACCCGATCCGCGACATTTCGTCTTTCGTGGCTCCGACAAGCGGAAAGAGACCCGGAGCGGCAAGACTCAAGCTGGCGATGCCGGACGGATGAGTTGCGCACAGCGCGACGGCCAGCTTTCCGCCCCAGCTTGCACCAACGACGTGATAGCGGTCCCCGCCCGTCCGTTGCAGCAGCGCGTCCTTTGCCACCAAGGCGTCTTCGAGAAGTTGCTCGGGAGATTCAGCGTGACCGCGTACGTGGTCGTTTCGCCCGCAACCACGACGATCGGCCTGAATAACGGCAAAGCCCGATTGAGCCAGGTGCCGGGCCGACAGTTCGTACCACCCGCAATGGGACTGGATTCCATGAAGGAAGAGCACCGCGCCGCGAGGCGAATCGCCCGCGGGCCAGAATCGGGCATAGGCTCGAGAGCCATCCGGCAGGGTCAATGGGCATTCCTGAAAATCAGGCATCAAAGCAGCTTAACACAAATCGATCCACACGTCGGCTGCGAGTGAAAAATGGGGTATGCGACTCGCTCGCGGACGGTGTACACTACTCGCCTCCAGGGCGCGGCTCGAGCGTTCCACGCACCGCGCGACTGTTCCGAATCTGCTGACGGTGAATTCATGCAGCCGATCTCCTCCGTCATCCGGCAGCAAGTGGAGACAGACCGCCTTCTGGGTCTGGACTTCGTTCCGCTGAATCCGCGATGCTGGCGCAGCGTGGGTCAAGCGAATCGCCCAGGCGGCACGGCCGGCCGGCGTGGAGGCGTCCCCGGGGCGGCGGCACACCAGACGCCGAGGACCGCCGGAGGAAAGGGGGATACCGGTCGCGCGGCCGAGAACGCCGAGCGGCTGCGGGTCCTCGACGAAACGCAGGTCCGTTCCTGCACCAAGTGTACCCTTTGCAAGGAACGCACGCGAACCGTCTTCGGGCAGGGAAACCCGGATCCGCGCTTGGTGTTCGTAGGCGAGGCGCCGGGTTTCGAGGAGGACCGCCAGGGGTTGGCGTTTGTCGGCAGGGCCGGCCAACTCTTGACGCGCATGATCGCGGCCATGGGACTGACACGGGACGACGTCTACATCTGTAACACGGTAAAGTGCCGCCCGCCGAACAACCGTGTTCCCACGGCCGAGGAGATTCTGGCCTGTAATCCTTACCTTCGGGAGCAGCTTTCGATTCTGCGGCCGGAGGTCATCGTCGCGCTCGGGGCCCCGGCGTCGAAGACGTTGCTGGGGACGGCGGAGAGCATCAGCCGACTTCGCGGCCGGTTCCATGATTTCACGCTGCCGGGCGGAGCGGGAGAATCGAACGAGACGATTCCGCTGATGCCCACGTTCCATCCCGCGTACCTGCTTCGCAGTCCGGAAGAAAAACGGAAAGCGTGGGAGGACCTGCAACAGGTCATGAATCTGCTGGGTCTGGAGCGGCCGGCAAACACCTAGGAAGACGATTGAGCAGGCGCCCCACGGGGCGGGCCTGATCTGCCCTGCTTGACATCGTCCCATGAATGAAGGACGGAAGGTCGTGGCGATTCATCCGACGGCGGTCATTCATCCGAAGGCGGAACTGGCCGACGACGTGGAAGTCGGACCCTATTGCGTGATCGATGAGCACGTCCGCATCGGCCCCGGCTGCCGCTTGTTTCAGAACGTATACCTCACCGGCTGGACGGAGATCGGCAACGGCTGCGTGTTTCATCCCGGCGTGATCGTGGGGCACGAACCACAGGACGTGAAGTACCGCGGCGAGCGAAGTTTCTGCCGCATCGGGCCGAACACCGTGCTGCGGGAGTATGTCACCATTCATCGCGGCACGATCCCGGATTCCGAAACCGCCGTGGGCGAATCCTGTTTTCTGCTGGGCGCCAGTCACGTGGCGCACAACTGCCGCGTGGGAAACCACGTGACGATGGTGAATGCGGCCCTGCTGGCGGGGCACGTGGAGGTCGGGGATCGCGTGATGATCGGCGGCGCGGCCGCCGTCCACCAGTTCGTCCGCATCGGCGAGCTGGCCATGATCAGAGGTAACTCCCGCGTGCCCAAGGATGTGGTCCCGTTCGCGCTCATGGATGAAGACGGGCGTGTGGCGGGGATGAACCGCGTGGGGCTTCGGCGCGCGGGGATAACCGCCGAGGAGTCGCGCGAAATCCGCGAGATGTACCGTGTGCTGCTATCTACCTCCCTGGATCATGTCGCACGGGTGGCGCGGGTGGAGGCGATGGCTTCGACGCCGGCGGGGAAGCGTCTGGCAACGTTCGTTCGGGGTGAGAGCCGCCGGGGACTGGCCGGCAGAAGTCGCGTAGGCCGCCGCGGCGACTCGTCCGAGTAGCGATCGCAACACGGCGGATCAGATGCTTCGGTTGACTTCATAGGCGGGTCGGCTACAACATGGCGGAATCCGGCATGTTTACCCGGCTCGGGAGAACACACCGGCGATTTCGGGGCTCATAGCTCAGTTGGTTAGAGCGCGTCGCTGATAACGACGAGGTCTGAGGTTCGAATCCTCATGGGCCCATTCCCGTCTTGTTTGACCGCCGGGAACCCGCGGCTTGCATCGCTCGTATTATCCAGTATGGCTGAAACCGCCGGCGCCAGCTGCAGGATAACTGATATTGGCTGTCAGGATGCCTCTCCTGCCGCGACTTATCAAAGGAGCGGATAGCCGACGATTGTGCGCCCGTGCCGCATCCGTTCGTCCGGCCGTGGCGCCGTTGGGCGCCGCATGAAATGAAGGCGACATCACGGTGGCCGGTGTTACCGTCAATGAGAATGTCGACGTGGTGCAACCTGCCGGTGAAGGGACTCCGCAACAGGCGGGAGGCGAACGGGGAATCGATGCACGTACATGGGTCGACGCGCACGGCGACGCTCTGTTTCGCTTCGCGATGCTGAGACTGCGGAACGCCCACGAGGCGGAAGAAGCCGTGCAGGAGTGTCTCCTGGCGGCGCTCGATGCGAAGCCTGCCTTTGCCGGACGCTCGTCGGAACGCACCTGGCTGATCGGCATTCTGAAAAACAAGATCGTGGATCGCTTCCGCCGCAGGTCTGCGTTGGAGCCCGTTGGAGAAGCGATTTCCAGGAAGATCTTTGACCAAGACGGGCTCTGGCGGTCCGCACCGCGCAAGTGGCAAGGTGATCCGGAGGAGGCGGCGCAGAACGCCGAATTCCGAGCCGTGCTCCACGAGTGCCTGCGCAAGCTGCCTCATGCCCTGCGCGATGTGACGATCCTTCGAGAATTGGACAACATCGGCAGCGGAGAGATTGCGGACATGCTTGACACAAGCCAGGCGAACGTGTGGCAGCGTTTGCACCGCGCCCGGTTGGCACTGCGGGCGTGCCTCGAGGCCAACTGGTTCAACCCGCCCAAGCAGGCAAGGACGAAGCGGACATGAAGCGGTTCTTTCAACTCTTGTTCATGCCTTGCGAGGGAATCGCGGGATTGACTGATGGTCTCCATGACCGCAGGCTCAGCCGCACGGAGCGGTTCGCCGTTCGCTTCCATACCCTCTACTGCCGGGCCTGCCGCCGGTATCGCAAGCAGCTCGTTCAATTGCGGCGCATTCTGCACGCGGACGCTGGGACACCAGTGCCGGACTTGCGACTCCGCGAGGACGCCCGTGAGCGCATCATCCGCGCGGTGGATTCCATGCGTGGTCCGGGGCCGACGTAAGCCCGGCTCACGGGGCCATCAGAATTCTCTCCAACTCGATATTCGGTCCCGGCGGATTCCGGCAGGGCGGCCGTTAGGGGACAACCCCGCACACAACCGGCAAAGAAAAACGAAGAGAGGCGGGTCCAGATGAACCCGCCCCTCCTGTCTTGTTTCAAGACGTCCGTCTTGCATCCGTCGCTTACGGACGCTCATCGGCCGGAGGAACCGGGCAGACCGCCGGAGCGACAGGACCGCAAATCGCGCAGCCCGCACCATCCGGGTGGTCATACGGATAGAACTCGCGGTTGGAGCCGACTGAGAACGCGTTGGCGATGCGGAGCACGTCCGGACCGATGACAACGCCGTCGACGGCCTGCGGGTTGACGTCCGTCCACGTCCGGGCCGGAGCCGTCGGAAGGCTCGAAACCGCCTGAAGCGCAGCGGAGATGTCGAATCCGGAGACGTTCAGGTTTGGCGGCGTCCAGCTGTTCGGCGGCGTCGGCGGCGTCGTGGAGCCGTCACCCGACGCCGAGAACAGACCGACAAGGTCGCCCCAGAAACGGCCGTTCGTCGGGGTGGCCGTCGTCGAAAGCACCAGCGGCGCCGAGAAGGTCACGCCGTCAAACGTGGACTCGATCGTGTACGTCTCGCTCGGAGCGATCATGCAGTTGGTGACCTTCACCGAGGCCTGGTTGCCGAATGTGTTCAGGACGATCGGCAGCGAGCTCAGACCGCTGATGTTGCGGCCGGTCCACGGCGAAGCCGTGCGCGGCTTGCCGACGTAGTACGACGTACCGCTGTCGTTTTGCGTCACGCGGTAGGCAATGGGCAGACTCTGATTGAAGCCACCCATGTCCGGCACGAAGCAGAGGAAGCGCTGCGTCATGGCGGCGTCCGGATAGCCCGTGCAGGGAGCCGGCGTCGGCGGGAGCACGGCCACGGTGCAGCCCGAAGAGGCGGCCGAACAATTCCCGATCGGGAACGCCGCATCCTTCACGCCATCGCAGTCGAAATCGCCATCCGTCCAGCCGCAATCCGAAGCACAAGCCGACGCGTTGAAAGCGTCGAGGTCGGCCTTGTCGACAATGCCGTCCAGGTTGATGTCGCCCGCCGCCGTGCCGAGGATGTTCTGCACGAGCTCGACGGTCACGTCATCCACCAGCGTCATGCCGTCGCCGTTCATGTCGCAGCTGTAGTCGCAAAACGGGCAGACGCCGTAGACCCAGTTGCCGGCACGGATCTTCTCGCAGCAGTAGTCAATGTCGGCGACATCGACCTTGCCGTCCCAGCCCACGGGGTTTCCACCCGCGTTGGCAGCGCGGCCGTTGATGTTGCCCGGACGACCGGCCACGTCACCGCGGAAGTCGCCGGCGGCATAGGCCTTGCCCGTGGCCAGGAACGGCGCCGCGTCGACGTCGTACTCCGCGTTCTGCGGGAGGGGCGGTCCCGGCAGCGGTCCGGCGTGGACCAGGATTTCGGCCGGCGTGTCGAACGGATCGATATTCGGCAGAGCCCACGGAAGCTGCGGGCAAACACAGGGACCGGTCGAGGCGCTGCAATCCGCGTCGGTCGTGCAACGCAGACCGCTGTTGCGGCAAACCTTGCTGATCGAGCCCGGATCGCAATCCAGAATGGCATTGTCGATGGCAATAGCACCAGCCTTGCGGTCGACCCATTTGTCGCAAACGCCGAAGCTCGGCGAGCAATCAGCGTCGACCGAGCAGGAAACCAGCGCGCCGGCGTTGCGGATGCTGCAGTACTTCGGGGTCAGCGCCAGACCGTCGGCGAAGTAACGCAGGTCTTCCTTGGACAGGCTGCCGTCGCCGTTGAAATCACCGAGGACTTCGGGAATGGCCGTGTCCTTGACCATCGAGCCGAGGGCACCCGAGCCCTGGGCGACGGGCGACGCCTGCCAGGCGCGCGGGTTGTAGTAGGCCTTCACCAGCTCGGTCGCGTCGTTGAGGTCACGCGCGCCGTCGCCGTCCATATCGCCCTGAACTTCGTTCCGCGCTGACAGACGACCGCTGCCGATTGTCGGGAAGCTGGAAGCCGAGGACGCGGAGCCGCCGTTATACTGATAGAACGGGTCAGCCGAGCCATCCGAATAGACGGTCGTCGTGGCCAGAGGCAGCGCCAGACGATCTGGAACCTCACCGGCCGGATTCACCGTACCGTACGCCGGAATACTGATCGCGCTGTTTATGGAGATGTAATCCTGGAGATCCTGGACCAGGTTCGCATTGGTCAGATAGGTCATCGAACCGTCGAACTGGTGCAGGCAGTCCATCGCGTCGCGCAGGAAGAACTCCTGGGCGAGGTACTCGCCGGGCATGTTGAACTTCAGATCGCAGTCATCGTTGCCGCCCGTGCAGGTTTCACCCACTGGGCAATCAGCGTTGACCACGCAGTTCTGCGTGGTGGTAATGCTGCAACGATCGTACGGGCAGTCGGCGTCGATATCGCAGCCGACCAGATCGCAGGTTTCGCCCCCGGGGCAGTCGGCCGCAGTGTTGCAACGCGTCCCGGCCGTGCTGCACTGAGCGCTGACCGAGCACTGACCGATGAAGAGCGGTGAGGTGCCGAACGACTGAATGCTGTCGAAAATGTTATTCGCGTATGCCGCGACAGCATCATTATCCAGCGCCGGCTGACCCGCATCAGGGTTGTAATTGGGGTCGAGCGGATCGCGGTTGCGATCGCGGTTGCCGCGGAACACGAACGAACCGCTACCGGCAATGCGATAGGAGGTGCATGCGTCACAGTTGTTCAGAACGTTGTCGGTTCCGGCGCGGATGAAGCTGGCCGGCGTGCTGCAATCGCAGGGGGCCTGGTAGCCGAGGCAGGCTGCGCCGCCCGGACAGGGCGTCGTCGGCGTACACTGATCACGCGTCGGCAGGTCGCAGATACCCGGCGACTCGACGTCCTGGCAGACGTTGAGCATTTCATACTGGCCGGCGGGCACGTCGCCCTGGATACGCGAGCTGCCGCTCAGGCCGGTGTAACCGATCGCCAGACGATGGCTGCGCACCGAGCGCTCCATGATGCCCGAGCCGCCGCAGTTGCTCGGCTGCGTGCCCGGTCCGAGGCGAACTTCGTTCTCGGTGTCCACGCGGTTGCCGATGTTGTCGCCGCGGCCCCAGCTGGTATCGATGCCCAGAGAGTTCATGGCCGCATTGCGCGTACCGGAACCAACGTCACGGGTCGCACCCACCAAGTTCTCACCATTGGGGAAGCGGCCGGTGACGAAGTGGTTCTGGAGCTCACTGAACTTCACGTTTTCCTTGCCCGTGCCACGGTTGCCGATGATGCCGACGGCAACCCAGGCGCCCACTTCGGAGTAAATGGAGTCGCTGTTGGCCAGCGGCGTGGTCGTATTCTGATTCAAGCTGCCGGAGGTGATGACCGTACCCGTGTCGCAGGTATCCGGCGGGAGGCAGTTGCGGTCCGTCACGCAGGGCGTGACGCCGTCCGTGCACAGATAGCAATCACGAGAGAGCGACTGCAGGGCGCTCAATCCACCGGCCGTATTGGGAATCGGGCAATCGCCGTAACCCGGGCGCGTCGGATCGATGAACCAGTTGGCCGAGCCGGGAACGATGACGCCCCACGAGGCGAACACGTCCAGAAACGAGAACTCGATCTCGCACTGGGTCAGCGGCGTGCCGCTGGGGTTGTCCGGCGTACCGGTGAACAGGATGGTACTGGCATTCGAGTACTGAAGACGGTTGAAGATACCGGCCTCGGACGCGCGGTTCAGCGGAATGGCACCGCAGACCTGGCTGTCCACGAACTCGTCGAATCCGCGAACCGAGCCGACCGAGCGGTAATTGAAGAGCAGCTCGGTGTCGAGCGTGCCGATGCCGTCGAAATAGGGCTCGGTCAACTGGTCGACGATGCCCGCCGTCGTGGGACAGGTCGGGGGAGTCGTGTCGTTGAAGCCCGAGCACATGTCGCCGTCCACGTCGATCCAGTCGTTGGTCGAGGCGGGCGTCAGGAAGAAGTCCACGAACAGGGTAGCACCTGCACCGGCCACCTGCCCGACGTTCACGATAATCGCGTCTCCATTGGCGTTGGTCGCGCCGGGAGACGGAATCGTGTAATTCGGATTCGTGCAGATGTTGTTGCCGATCGCCATGGCGAACGGCGTCGAGGCTGCCACGGCGATAACCGCCAGGCAGCCCGCAATACTCCTGGATACTCTCATGATCACTTTGCTCCTTTGGTTGATTTCGCCCTCACGATATTGACGTGACCCCCGCCATCCCGGCAGATTCGCCGCGATCCGGCTTAGGCCACAACTCCTTTACCTCCATACGTCACGAGCGAGTCGAGTCGGCGTGGCCTGCTCCCTCCCCTCCTTTCCGGTTCAATGAACGTCTATCTTCCGGTAACGGGTGTGTTGTTCATGGGGTAGTCTGTTTCGGGACGAGGTCCGCTTGCGCCATTACTGGTTTCGTGGGAAGGGTAGCGCGCCAGTATTAGGATCTGATGAGGGTATCTATAGGAATGGCCACAGCCTCGCGCTAAGTTCGCGCATGATTCGCGCAAGGCGAAGGCTAACGAACTGCGGCCGCTCTTGGCTGCGTTCTTGATTTCACAGACTTAGCGCGGCGTATATGCAAGATTCGTGCAATTCAGACTTGTCGTCGCTCCACACCCCAATATCATGCTGCAACCTTCCGCGGTGGAGGGAGGCTCCAACGGCTGCCGGGACACCAGCCCTTGGGGCCATTTTCTTGCGCCGCACGCGTAGTGGACCGGAAAAGCCCGGTAGCATCAGGAAGGGGATTCCAGCCGGCGAGGGCTCATTCGTTGCTTTCGCGCCGCCTCGGCCGCGCTGCGAAGGAGGATGGCGACTGTCACCGGGCCCACTCCTCCGGGAACGGGCGTTACCACACTGGCAAGCCCCACCACTTCATCGAAGGCAACGTCACCGGCCACGACGCGCTGGCCGTCAGGCGTTTCAATCGTATTGATTCCCACATCGATCACGACAGCGCCCGGCTTGACGTGCTCCCGGCGTATGAGGCCGGCCTTGCCCACGGCCACGACGAGGAGATCTGCCCGGCGCGTATGTTCGGCCAGATCGTGCGTGGCAACATGGCAACAGGTCACCGTGGCGGATTCATGCAACAGAAAAAGTGAAATGGGTTTCCCGGCAATGGCCCCCTGCCCCACGACGCAGGCATTCATTCCATATGGTCTGACGCCGGCTTCTTTCAGAATTTCCATAACCGCCAGTGCAGTGCACGGTGCAATGATGGGATTATCATAAAAGAGCAACCCTATGTTTGCGGGATTGACTCCCTCGACGTCTTTGTAAGGATCGATCCAGTATTGCATCGCCGGAGTATCAATACCATCCGGCAGCGGAAGGTTGAGGAGAATCCCGGTGACTTCCGGGTCGTCGTTGAGCCGGCAGATGAGATCGCGAATTAGGGACTCCGAGGCAGACTCCGGAAGCGTGTGCAGCCGGTGCTCAATACCCACGTCCTGGCATCGCTTGCGCTGGGAGCGCACGTAGATGCCGCCAGCATCGGGATCGCCGACGAGTATCGTATCCAGAACGACGCGGACGCCCTGCGCCGCCAACTCGCTGACCAGGCGCTCCGCGTCCGCTTTAATCTGCCGGGCCACCCGCGTCCCGTCGATGATTCGCGCTGTACTCATTCCCGGCCCACCTCAGTGTCCCACGTGCTTAACGATTCATCCGCCCAGTCGCGCCGATAGAATGGCCGGCTCGCCGTATGCAAGCCAGTACACCAGCCACAGCAGCGGGCCGATCGTCGCCCCGACAACCAGCGCCCACTTGATCCGCACCATGACCGCATCAAAACGCCGCGCGGCCCCGGGATCGCCCGCCAGGGCGATGAGCGCCTCGATGCGGCGCCGAATGGATGCATGTCGCCAACTCCGCTCCTCGTGCGGTATGCCGTTGAGCACCGCCACCCGATCCAGCGCCGAAGCGAAAATCCTCGCGCCCGACATGCAGATCCGGCCGTCGTCCGAATGCTCCCGATCGCCTTCGTTGTGCACGGCACAAGACACCCGGCACTGCTCCGCGGGAGGCGTGGCGCAAACGGCGCCGAAGACGTCCGCCTGCCTTTCGAACTGCCGTGACAATGAACCGAACCCGAGGATCCAGAGGATGGCAATAACGGCGGAAACCGCCACGGCGATGACGCCCGTCGGCGTTTCCGGGCTCCAGACCCCGCCGAGCGCCAGCGTGAAGACCTCCATCACGGCGGAGAGGGTCAGCCAGCCGATCAGGGCGAACGCCAGAAACGCCAGAATATGGTGATGACGCACGTGCCCCGCCTCGTGGCCGAACACCGACTCCGTTTGGCGCGGCGTCATCGATTCGAGGAGCGCATCCGACAATAGGACGTAACGTGCCCGGGCGGAAATGCCCATCACCGCCGCGTTGATGATTGTCCCCTCACTGTGCCAGACCAGAATGTCGCGCACCCGCAGGCCTATTCGCCCGCACAACGCCTCCAGACGATCGCGAAGTGGCCCGCGATCCAGCGGACGCGTTCGCCATATGCGTACGATGAGCACCGGCGAAATCAGGAAGATCGCGGCCGCAGCTATGCCGAGGATCAGATCCGCCCCCCAATCCGCTCCGATCCACCGGGTCAATTCGGACTCGTATCCGCGGGTAACGTCCGCAGCCAGCAGCACCAGCGTCAGCGGGGCGGCGGCCGCGAGGAGATCGTGCCGCAGGTGGAAAACCAGGAAAGACCAAAGCGTCCAGTCGGGTTCATCCGCACCGGCCGAATCGACCTCGACAACGCGCCAGGGACCGGGCTCGGCCTTTTCATCCGCGATGGGCGAGGGCGGCGTCCCCGCCACATGTGTTTCCAGCATTGGCACCGCCCCCTCGAAGGAGAACGTTCCAATCCAATGCGCGATCAGGCCGGCGACGAATGGCAGAAGCACCCCCAAGTCGCCCAGGACTTGCAGCCAGGGTGAAAATTCTGCAATTCGAAACCACTCCGGCCAGCGGGTCAGGAATACGGTCGCTGCGAATGTAACGGGCATGGCGGCGCGCAACGCCGAATTCCAGCGGAGGTAACGGGCGTGGACCGCAGGAGATTCTGTTCCGCTTGCCGCCGACAGTTCCCGAAACGCCCGGGTGGCCCCCCACCAGCTAAGCAGGCCGTACAGGACGGGCAATCCGATGGCGGCGGACAAAGTTATGACGACGTCGCCTTGGGGTACGGCTCGCCAGGCGCCGGGATCCTCGGCGTAGATAAGCAAAACGGCGAAGGCGATGATGGTCGACGTGTACACGATAACACCCGATTGGAGGCGACTACCGCGGGGTTTGTACTCCGCCCTCGGCGATCCCGAAAGGGCGAGGAGACGTCCCCCGAAAGCGTCGGGCGGACTTGCCAGCAAGGCGCCGGTACGTTATACGATTCCTGATTTCTCCGTACCGGGCGGAGGCGAGCAAGAACCGGTACAACAGCGGCGGTGTCCTGCCGGGGCTACGCCGGCGCCAAGCCGCTCGCCGGCCGGCAGCGACCGGTCCAACCAACGTGTAGTTGCGCCGTCGCGGAACGAGACTTGCCCGACGACGTTCATCGGAGCCCCGCGCTTCCGACCTAAAGACGCCCTCGCCAGCAGGCAGGAGAATTGCGTTGAGCACGCTGTCCAAAGTCTTCACGGTACTTCTGGTCATCTTCTCCATCGCTTTCACCGTCATGACGGTGTCCTTCGCGGCCAACTCCGCCAACTGGCGGGATACGGCCCTGAAGTTCCAGCAGGAGCGCGACCTGGCGGATTCCAACCTCCGGCATCAGATTGCCGCGGGCGCCGCGCAACTGGCCGCGGCCAACGATGCACTTCAGCGCCAGCTTCAGCGCGTCGCCGATCTCGAGAAAAGCGTTCGCGAGAAGGAGATTGCCCTGGCGCAGCTCCAACTGGACGTGGATCGCGTCGCCGCGGAAAAGAGCAGTGCCGAAGCACTCAATCGCGGATTGGTCGCCCAGCTTCAGGCCGCGGAGACGACTCGAAGCGAGTACCGCAAGCAGCGCGACGAGCTCGAGGAGCAGACCATCGAGCTCAACCGCCGCAATGTCGATCTGAACGAGCGTGTTAACGAGTTGACCGCGCGAATCGCCGTTCTGGCCGAGCAGCGTCGTCAGTTCGAGCAGCAGATCAACCTCCTCAAGCAGCAAAACGAGGCGCTGGCACGGTCCACCGGCGCGACGCCGATCGGACGTTCCATGGAGGAACCGCAGGGCGCGGCGCTGACGGGCGTGTCGGCGGTTGCGCCGCCCGCCCAGACCGCCATCCGCGGCAAGGTGGTCGATATCGCGGGCGACGTGGTCACGCTCAGCGTTGGCTCGTCGGACGGCGTTCAGCCGGGCATGGTGTTCGTCGTCCATCGGGGGGATGAGTACGTGGGAGATCTGCGCATCGACCTCGTCGATCCCGAGCGCTGTGCGGGTCGCACCCTGGCCGGCGGCGGAATCGCCCGCGTGGGCGATCTGGCCACCGACGCGGATTCAATGACCTCGCTGCGCGGCTAAACGCACTGAACCGTGAATTGCTGACGATCCAATGGAGAGATTGCCATCATGAGCGACGAACCCGGCGGACAGCAACCCGGAAACGACGTCTATACCGTTCTGCTGATCGTCGCGACGGTGATGGTCTTCGCCGCCACGATTTACCTGGCGGTGCGCAGCAATCAGCTCTTTGGAAGCTGGAATCCGTTCAGCTCCCTCGGAGCGTAGCTACATGCAACGACGCGCCCGGCACGTCTGTACCTGCGGGCGCCGACTCACGTCCGACGCGCCGGCCGTCGGCGATCGCGGTGCGGGCACGTCGAAAGCGACAAACGTCATTCGGTCGGTGCGATAGGGGCGGCTACCTGTGATCTTCGACTCCGTTCTCGGCATCTTCAGCGTCGACATGGGGATCGACCTGGGCACATGCAACACGCTGGTATGCGTGCGCGGCGAGGGCGTGGTGCTGAACGAGCCTTCGGTGGTGGCCGTGCGCCGGGGAACGAACCAGGTACTCCGAGACGGAAACGCCGTCGGTCTCGTCGCCAAGGAGATGCTGGGCAAGACGCCGGGCTCCATTGCTGCCATTCGCCCGCTCAAGGACGGCGTGATTGCCGACTTCGACATCACCGAGGCCATGCTCGGCTACTTCATCCGCAAGGTTCACGGGCGCAGCCGTTTCGTCAAGCCGCGCGTGGTCATCGCCGTCCCTTCGGGGATTACCGCCGTGGAAAAGCGGGCCGTCTACAACTCCGCCGAGCGCGCCGGCGCCCGCCGGGTGTATCTTGTCGAGGAGCCAATGGCCGCCGGGATCGGCGCGGGACTGCCCATCGCCGAAGCCACCGCTTCCATGATCGTGGACATCGGCGGCGGCACCACCGAAGTCGCGATCATGTCCCTGGCCGACATCGCCGTGTGCAACAGCATCCGCACGGCCGGCGACGAGATGGACGGCGCCATCATCTCCTACCTGCGGCGCCAGCACGATCTGATGATCGGGCAGCAGACGGCGGAAGCCATCAAGATCCAGATCGGCTGCGTGGGGGAAGTCAACGGCGAGATGAACATGGAAGTTCGCGGGCGGGACGTGGTCTGTGGCCTGCCGCGCAAGACGACGGTGACATCCGGCGAAGTTCGCGAAGCCCTGACGGAGCCGGTCAATCAAATCGTCGACTGCGTGAAGCGCACCCTCGAGTCCGCCGAGCCCGAGCTCGCCGCCGATCTTGTCGAGAACGGCATCCACCTGGCCGGCGGCGGAGCACTTCTTCGCGGACTGGATCGCATCATCACGCAAGCCACCGGGCTCGAGGTCCGCGTCGTGGACGACCCACTGAGCTGCGTCGCTCGCGGCACAAGCGTCTATCTCGAGAACCTCGGCGCCTGGAAGGACACGCTCGAATCCGACGCCGACGAATACTGATGCGAATCTCCGGTCGGCGACGTCCGTCCCGGTAACGCCAACCGTCTCCTCGAAAGATAACGGGAATATCACACTCATCGTAGACGGTCCCCATCCAGGCCCGTAAGATTGACGGCTGGTCGATGGATTTTCAGAAACCACATGACGAGCCCCGCTCCGCGGGCGAAACTTGCCCATGGCCCGGCAGCGATACAGGCAGTCCGCCGTTCGACTGATTTTCACGAGCCTCCTCGTGGTATCGCTGATCGCCATCTTCCTGCCGCGGGCATGGACCTCTCGCCTTATCAATCTTGTTCAGGTGCTGCTCCCACTCCAGGATGCGGCAAACACCTCGGCCGATGCCGCGGCGGAGCTCCTCGAGTCTTCCAATCCCGTGACGCGCTCCGCCTATGAACAGCTCCAGCGCGAAAGGGAAGCCCTGCGAAACCAGGTCGCCTCCCTTTCCATGCGACTGGGCGAACTCGAGGATGAGGTGCGGGTCCTGGCCAAGACCAGGCTCTGGGAAGTCGACGGCGAACACATCGGAACCCAGGGGCAACTTGTACCGGCCCGTGTCGTCGCCAAAGACCTGGTCTCGTGGCGCGACGCCCGGGTGATCAGCACTGGCGGGCTCCAGGGCGTTCGGCGAGGCGACGCGGTGACATCGCAGACGCTGAGCATCGATCAGGGATCCGACGGCGGCCTGCAAACCGGATTCGGTGTTCTGCTGGGCGAAGTCCTCATCGGCACGGCGGAAGACGTCGGCACGCAGGCGTCGCGCGTTCGCCTGTTCAGCGACCCGGCCGCGGGTACGCGCGTCCGCATCGGACGCTTCACCGCGGATGGTTTCGCCGCCTCGGACCGCGTGTTCTGGATGTCGGGACGTGGCGACGGGCGGATGCACATTGACGACGTGCAGCAGCGCGACACCGCGGAGGGAATCGTGCAGATCGGCGACGTCGTGCTGTCCGATCGCGGCGCATTCAACCTGCCCGTTCCGCTGACCATCGGCACGGTGGAGAGTATCGAACCCGATCGCGAGAATCCCCTTCTGGTGAATGTAACGGTGGTGCCGGCCGTCGACCTGGTTTCCCTGCGCAAGGTTTACGTATTCGTGCCCGAGCGGGTCACCGCTGATTAAAGGACGTGTGATGATCAATGCCCTCGTGCGGCATCGCGATGGATCGGTCCAGCGATTCAGCGACGTCAACGAACTGGTCGAATGCTGGACCACCAGCGAGGCGATCGGCTGGATCAATCTCGAAGCGCCGGCCGAGGAAGACCTGCATGGGCTCCAACGGTTATTCGGATTCGATTCGGAGGCCGTGGAAGACTGCCTCCACGGCGAGCAGCGTCCCCGGGTCGATGCCTATCAGGACCACATCTTTCTCGTCGTCTACGGGGTCCTCGCGTCGGAAAACGGAAAGGTGTTCGAGCATCGCAAGCTGGCGGCGTTCTTCTCCGACCGCTATCTCGTCACCGTTCACCAGGAACCGCTGGCAACGGTCCGCGCCTTGCTCGAGAAGACCAATCGCGACCCGCGGCCGGTTCTCGCCAACGGAACCGACACGCTCCTGTTCCGCCTCATCGACGGCATGGTCGACCGCTATATCCTGATCGTAGACCGGATCGAGGAGCGGCTCGAGGAATACGAGGACCAATCTCTTGAGCCGGACGTGGATGCCTCCATCCTCGCAGAGACGGCCGGCCTGCGGCGCGAGTTGCTCGAACTCCGGCGGCTCGCCGTTTCCCAGCGCGAGCTCCTCACGCCGTTCGCCGACGGCGAGTTCGAGGACATCGCCGAACAGCTCGAGCACCATTTCCGCCACGTTCGCCAGCATTTAACGCAGGTCATCGAGGAAGCGGACGCTCTCCGCGAGCGCCTTCACACCGTTCGCGACAATTATCACACCGCCATTGCCAACCGCACGAACCAGGTGATGAAGACGCTTACCCTGTTCGCCACGCTGCTGCTGCCCACGACATTGATTGCGAGCATCTATGGCATGAACCTGCCGCTCTGGCCTCCGCCTCAAGAACCACGCAGCTTCTGGCTGGTGCTCGGCGGGATGGCCGTCGTCGCAACCGCGATCCTGATCTATTTTCGTCGGCGGAAGTGGATTTAGGGAACGCCCCCGGTGGTCCGGAATACTCCCAGCATGTCCCCGGCGGAACAACGAAAGCACGTTGGACGCGAAGATTCCGCCACGACGGCGGCGACGCTTGGAATCGTCACCATCACGCTACTCGGTGCGTTGCTTCGCTTTTACGGACTTGGACGACGCGACTTCTGGTTCGACGAAAGCTGCACGTTCATCTATGTCCGCGATCTTCTGCACTGGCCAGAAGATTCCAACCTCTTTGTCGAAAGCACCAATCTCCCCTATTACGTGCTGCTCAAGGGCTGGAGTCTGATCTTCGGCCACAGCGAAGCCGCCTATCGTTCCCTGTCCGCGCTCCTCGCAACACTGACGATTCCGATCCTCGCCCATGTTGCGGGAATACTCCGCGGACGGCGGGCCGCCGTGATTTGTGCCGCCGTCGTCGCCTTCCATCCGCTGCACATTCACTACGCCCGAGAGGCCCGGGCCTACGCCCTCTGGTTTTTTCTGCTTTCGATTTCGATCTACTTTCTCCTGAGGGCGTCGTGGAGCGCGCGGGCGCGCTGGTGGATGGCGTTTGCCGCGGCACTCTGGCTCACGCTGGTCACGCACTACTTCACGGCCTATTTCGTTCCTGCAACGCTCGGTGCGATATTCTGGGCGCAGGACCGGCGTCGCTTCCTGCGGAGATGGTTCGTCAGTGTCGCGGCCGTGGCAGTACTGTTCCTTCCGTACGCGTGGATTGCGGTGCTTCCCGCCGCAGGAGGCGGTGGCAATCGATGGATTGCCGATCGCGACACGTCGCTCCTCGCGATTCTCCAGTCACTCTGGGTAATGCTCCCGTCCGCCGACTACCCGGCCCATCTTCGCGGGCTATCGCGCCATTCGCCCGACACGCTTCTCCTGGCTCCCGCATGGCTCGCCCAGGCTGCGGCAGTGCTACCCATCGTTCTCGTCGCGCTGATGGGATGGGCCGCTCTTCGCACGCGCGCCCCGAAACAAATGCCGTCGACCGGCGGTGATTCACGCGCCGTCCATGCACCGCTGCTGATCATGGCCGTCGCTCCCCTGCTGCTGGCCGCGGTCTATTCACTGATCGTCCGGCCCAACTACCTCGTTGGGCGTTACGATCTCGTCGCCTGGCCGGTCTTTTCGATCTGGTTTGCCGTGCTGATTCACGACGCGGCGCGAATAGCGCCCATGCGAGGGCGCGCTGCCGCCGCGACAAGCATCGTAATACTGCTGATGGCGTGCTCCGCCCTCCCCGTGGCACGCATGCTCGCCCTTTCGCCACCCCCGTCCTTTGCTCGAAATCGCGCCGAGCGATTGGCTCAGATCACCGACACGGGCGATTTGATCGTTTCCCTTTCCTACGACCGCGACTATCTGCAATATTACATGGATCGCGCCGGGGCTTGCGGAAAGCTGGTGAGCTTCCCCTCGTGGCTGGAAACGCAGGTCGGATGGGTGGACACCGAGGCTGATTTGCAGCGCCTCGCCCGAAGCGACGTCCGCAAGGATCTGGCCACGCAGCTCGAACGAATCGAGCAGACCCTGCGAGCCGGCCACAACGTGTGGCTGCTCGCCGATTCACTCGACCCGTCCGGAACCGGGCCGCGCGGGCCGATCAACAACCTGCTTCTGCAGTCCTTGCGCACAATGGGCTACAACGTCACCGTGGTCGATCCGCAGGAGATGATCCTCGCGGTCACGAAGCCCGCAAGCGACCACCCTGCCGCCGAATCACCAGCGTCCCCGCGCTGAGCAGCACCAACGTCAGTGCGGCCACGCCCCACTCCGTGGCGGCCGGCACCGGCAACCCGCATTGGCTGGGCACACCGTCCGGCACGATCTTGTACACCTCGCCGCCCTGCTCGCAGATGTAAATCTCGCCAAAGGCATCCCGGCCGAAAGAGACAATGCTCGTGATGCTGCCGCTGGCCGGAGCGAGCTCTGCCGTGCGCTCCATGAAGTCCGCCACCGCCGGACCGTTGCGGAAGCTCCAGATCTGGTTGCTGCAATAGTCCGCAAAGAAATACGTGCCCCAGAGATCGGTCACAGCACAACCCCGGTAGACCTCCCCTCCTGTGATGGAGCATCGGAACGGACTACCCCCGTGCGAATATTCGTAGATCGGCTCACGGAAGACGGAGACAGCGCAGTTTCCACCGGGATCGGTCGGATCATAAACGTGCATGCCTTCACGACATCGCCAGCCGTAGTTGAGTCCGCCGGTGAGCGCACTCGCATCGAAATCGATCTCTTCCCAGTTGCTTTGACCCACATCGGCGATGTACAGATCACCGGTAATGGGATCGAACGCGTTCCGCCAGGGATTTCGCAGGCCGTAGGCCCAGATCTCGTCATCCCCGGTAATGCCCACGAAGGGATTATCCGGCGGAATACCGTAGGGTACGCCGCCGTCCACGTCGATGCGCAACAGCTTGCCGAGAAGGTTGTCGGTAATATCCTGGGAATTGCCGATCAATGCCGTGTGTCCGGCGTCGTCATCCCCCGCACCACCGCCGTCACCGGTGGCGATGTACAGGTAACCGTCGTTGGGGCCGAACGCCAGCCAACCGCCGTTATGGTTGGACTGTGGCTGACTGATAACCAGCAGGATCGACTCACTCCCCGCATCCGCCTGATTCGGCGTCGCTACCGGGGTCTCGAATCGGGCGATAACCGTATCACCCACGGTTGCCGCCGAGCGCGTGTAGTTCACGTAGAAATAGCCGTTGCTGGCGTAGTCGGGGTGGAAGGCAAGCCCCAGCAAGCCGCGCTCGCCGCTGAAGCTCACCCGCGAACTGATATCCAGGAACGGTGCAACCTGCAGCACCGGCGGATCCTGGGAAATGTCCAGAATGCGAATCCGCCCGCTCTGCTCCACGATGAATACGCGGTCGAAGTCCCCCGGCGCATGGGTCACATATACCGGACTCGTCAGACCGAAGGCCACCTGCTCGGTCGTCAGCGGCGTGGCGCCGCGCGACACCGGCCCACATGCCCCCAGGAAGATCAACGACATCAGCAACGCGCGGATCTCGACAGCTTTCATGACTTTCTCCTCCGATGAACGACGAAAGGACGATTTGCCTCGGACGGACGTTCTGCCTACCCCGGCGTCCGACCCTCGCCCCCGGCAGCGAGACTGCATTCTAACGACGTTGCACCGCGCCGACCAGCGGAGAATTGACCACCCCGCAACGCCGGATGCCCGTCGATGCACCCATTCTCTACTGTGTGGTATGAAGTGAAGGCTATTTCCCTTCCAACGCCAGCGGCTCCAGCTCGAACCATCTTGCCTGTTCGGCACATTCCGAACCCCATCCCTTCAGCCTTTCATCAAGACGATGGACTTCCATCGCGGGAACGAGCAAGGAGCGAAGTACGCCACGCGAACTGATCACCGGCTTGAATGTCATCAGCTCCCGCTTCGCATTCCAGGCTTCGCGCACGTAGTCCGCCCATTCGGCCGCGCTCGGAGTGCACTCCGCCGGAACCAGGACCCAGACCGGCCCATCTCCCCCCGCAGCGCCAATCTCCGCTTGCAGAACCCGCCGTCCCTGGAAGCGCCGCACGGCAATCCCGGCGATCGTTCGCCAGGGCGGGACACCGTTCAGCATTCGAGGAAGCGGCGCTTCTGCAACGCAATCCCGCGCATGATCTTCGCGGTAGACCGTTTCGCGACCGTCAGCTCGAACGCGAGAGCCCAGCACGATTTCCGCGGTCTCACCAGGGTCAAGCTCCAGCACAGCGGAGAAGGCGGACGGCGTTCGATACCAGGTGAGCACCCAATGATAAGTCACCGACGGACACACCCAGCGCGGCCCGGCCCCAGGCGGCTGTGCGTCGATCTCCGCCAGCATGGCGCCCCAGTCCGGCTCAATCAGTTGCCTGGCACGTCTCTCGATGGTGGAGTGCGCGGCGAGCGCGGATGTAGCCAGGACCAGCGCCGCCGAGACCGAGATCACAAGGGGTCGAACGCGAAGGGCCAGCGCGCGAAGTGCCCATTCAAATCCCATCCCCGCCAGCGCTGCGATTGGCACCGGCAGGTACATGAATGTGCGCACGAATCCGACATTCCCCGATAGCACTCCAAACGCGAAAGGAACCAGGAGGCCGAGCCCGATCGCCGCGAGCCACCAACGTTCCTGCCGACGATAGAGGACGAACGCGCCGATACCCGCCGCGAGCAGGATGGCGCCGGACCATGCAAACAAGCCGGCTGCAGTCTGAATCAGGAATGCGAAGACCCGCTCGGCATCCTGGATATCCCGCGCGCCGACCGTCATCTGCAACGCCCACGTCGTCCGGCGCTGGTACGTGTAGATGGCCATGACTGCGACCAATGCCGCGGCAATGGAGATTGCTCCTCGGCGGAGTCTCCGGCGATCCTCCGGGCTTGCCGCCGCACGCGGAAGGACCATAACGGCAACAAGGAGCACCGGCAGTACCCAATACATCCACGTCGTATAGACGCTGACGGCTGCGCCCAGTCCGACAATGAATACACATAGACCCCGCGCGATCGATGCCGGCCGGTGACGGTAGTGTTCCAGGCTGACAAGCAGAAGTCCCGCCAGCGCCGCCGTCTCCGCGTAGCCCCGCACCTGCGCACCATAGATCGTAAGCAATGGCGACAACGCGGTGACTCCGGCTGCCAGCCAGGCCGCGACGCGTCCTCCCCGTGCCAGCAGGACCAGCCAGGCCGCAATCGCCGCGGTCGCGAGTGAGAACACCAGCGGCATCAGTCGCGCGGCCAATGGCGTAACGCCGAACAGATGCATCGTGATATTGGACCAGAAGGCCGACGTGGGATGCGGACTGAGGGGATGTCGCGGCGCGCGCATGCTCCGCACCGCCCCATGTCGTAGCGTGTACAGCGAGGGTACGAACGCCGCCGCTTCCGCTTCGTTGCCGACCTTGCCCGCCAACCCGGTCAACCGCTGAATGAGTGGCAGCTCGTCAATTTGCCACGTAAGACCCGCAGCCAGCGAGCATCGCATCACAACGCCCATCGCGATCAGCGCTCCCGCCGCCAGCGCGACGGGCCAAGCAGGCAGAGTTCTGGAATTGGGGCGTGGGAAATCGACGCGCTCGGCTTGCATTTCAGCGGAGATGCGCCGGCGTAACTCCAGACCCGGATCACCGGCGCGTGAGGAGCCTTCAGCGGTCGTCGTTTCGCCACTCCCCGCGTCGAGCGCTTGCGGCGGAACGCTTGAAGTCTCGGCGGCGTTGATGCGGACTTCCGTGTCTGTCGATCCCACTCGTTCGCCCTTTCGCGTGCCCGGCGATCCATTCAAGCGGTGGAATACGCGACGCGCTTGCCCGCCCCTTCCCTTTCGGGATTCGCCCTCTCCGTCGCACGCTGGAAAATCCGCAGCAATTCCTCCGCGCGGTGCTCCCGCGTGAATTTCTCCACACCGCCCCAGTCGTTCGGAACCGGGAACGGCAGCCGTCGCGCCAGGCGAATCATCGCCGCGGCCAGGGCGTCGGTGTCATCCGGGCGGCACACCAGCGACGGCACTCGCGCCTCGCGGAGAATGTCTCGGCCCGGATGATCTTCGCACAGCGTCGCCAATATCGGCCGGCGCAGCGCAAGATACTCAAACAACTTGTTCGGTACTTGCAGCGCCGCTCCCTCCCCGCTCGAACCCGCCAGCGCCACCGCGTCGCTGCCCGAGGCGCGCGCCATCGACTCGGCATGAGAGACACAACCGACGACAGTCACCTGATCCGATACGCCGGCCGCCGACGCCATCGCCTGCAAGTCCTTTCCCTGATACGCGCGTTCGCCAATGAACTGGAGCCGCAACCGCCGTCCTTCCGCACAAGCTGGCGCGGCGCGGCGAAGAGCCTCGAACCACACGGCCGGGCTCCGCGACCCGTAGAATTGCCCGCAGTGTGTAAGAACGACCTCCTCCTCCGAGCCGATGCGAACGGGTTCGATCCCGATTGCCATTTCCGCATCAAATCCGTTGAGGATCGTCGTCGTGCGATCGACCAAAGACGGAAACCGTCGAACCAACCGCTGGCGCGCCGTCGGCGTATTGCAGATTACCTGCGTCGCGGCGCGAAGCACGCGGCGCTCCAGGCGCGAATCCCACCACTCCAACAGCGAGAAACCCATGTCTCGGAAGGGGTTGTCGCGCCATGGATCGCGAAAGTCCGCTACCCACGGCAGGCCCGTTCGACGATGCAGAGCAAGCGCCACGAGATGGGCACTTGCACAGGGTGATGTCGAGTAAATGAGCACAGGTGGCTCATGGCGCACCGCATCGATCCCGGCTCGCACCGCGGGTCGAATCCAACCCGCTTTGTCGTCGGGAACGAGCATCGCCCGCGTGACGAAATCAATCGGCCTTCGGAATATGTGCCGAATCCTCGACCCGTTCAGGCTTGCGGGGCTGCCGCCACCAGTCTCAAACGCCGTCCCGTTTGCTGCTTGCCCGTCGCCACTTGTGATGACGGACGGCTCCGCACACCCCAGCCGTGCTTTCCAGCGCAGAATTCGATCTTCGCAGCGAACACGGTGCGCCACGATCTGCGGCGGCACGCGGTCCAGCAAATCTGAATCTGTCGGCTCGCCATGTGCGTCCGCGGTGATCACCGTCGCCGGCCAGTTCCATTCCGCCAGGTGCCGCGCGAAGGCCAACGTACGGTGCGTCCCGCTGCGATTGATCGGCGGAAACGCATAGGCAATGCACAGCCATCGGTGGCAATCGGACATGGTGTTCGACTTTGCCCAAGCGCGGTTAGGCGCTTGAAACGGGCTTCGAGCCGGCCGGTCTCAGCCCGGTCGGCGTCAGGTACGTCTCCGCCCTCAACTTGTACGCGGCCCGATCGCGCCAGCGCTGCCACGAACCCACAACGTACCCGGCCGTGTTGGCAGCGAGTACAACCGCCATCGTCAGCAGGCACAGCGGATATGCCGCTCGACGCTCGAGTTTTCGTGCGATGCTCATCGCACGCCCGTGCTGACACCATCCATAGAAGTACGCAACCAGCAGAACCGCCACGAGGAAAAGCCACGGCGAAACGACACCGAGCATCGCTGCCACGAGTATCGCGCCTGCATTACGCAGGTTGTATCGAAACGCCGGTGCGTCGATTTGCGTATGTCCCCGCCCCGTGCCGTAGCGATAGAATTGTCGAGCGATCGAAAACAAGCCTGTCCGCGGCCGCCAGTGGACGATCGCGTCCGCGGCGAAGTGCCACCTGACGCCCAGGCTCCGCACCTTGTGATCGAACAGCGTATCTTCGGAGAAGCGGATCCACTCCGGCCATCCTCCGCTGCGAATCCAGAGCGACTTCCGCAGGGCAAGCGATCGCGCCGAGGGGTTGAACGTTGCGGGATCGACGGATTCCAACTGCCCGCGCATCGTGGCCAGACCCGCGACGGCCTCGAGCAGCCCGCGCGGGTCGATACGATAGAACCCCGCCACGAACTCCACGTCGTCACCGCGCTCCAACGGCTCGGTCAGCTTGGCGAGCCAGTTTGGAGCGGCCCGGCAGCCCGCGTCCGTCGTCGCGATAATCTCTCCCCGCGCCGCCGCCGCCCCAACGTTGCGTCCCCGTGCGATATTCGCCCCCGGAGCGTGGATCACGCGCAACTGCGTGAGCGACGCCTCATACTGCCGAAGAACACGCAGCGTCTCGTCCGTCGATCCTCCATCGACGACGATGATCTCATCCGGACGCCGTGTCTGCTCCGCCAGCGAACTGAGTGTCGTCGCGATGCCCTGGGGATCGTTGCGAACCGTGATGAGAACGGTAACGTTCATGCCGAGTCTTCCAGCGGCTCGCCTTGCCCGATACGCCATCGGCGAAATCAGTGCAGCCGCGCTGGGCCTATCGGCATTCTCGAAGGCGCAATCCAGTACGTTATCGGTCTGCCTGCCGGACGCCGCCGCCTTGCTTCGCGAGAGCTGGAACCGCCCATCGGCGCGGCAGCGTGGCCAGCGATTGAACCAGACGCCGCAGGTGGCGCATAAGCCGAAGAAGCTGTGCCACGAACGTCCACCCGAAGTGCCGCCCACTGTAGGCTTCACGCAGATGTTCTCGCGACGGCACGACGTGGACGAGGGCGTACCCCAGCTTCCATCGCGTTCCCGGCGTGGTCAGAAGGTGAACAAGCACGGACCGCAGAGGCGAACCCGCCTCGCATGGGGCGCTTCGCAGAACGAGCCGGTCCGCCCACGAGACGCTCACCTCGTTCAGCGCCGCACGCACCCGCGCCGGAACCAGCCCGCCAAACAGCGACTCAGCCTCATCAATGCCCGATCGAACCGCGCCGGCCAGCTTCCATTCGCCCGCCAGCCGCAGGAAAAGCTCCCAATCCATCCGGTCGCCGTGGACCGCCAGGAACGCCTTCAGATCGTACAACCAGATCAGCCGGGAACATCCGTGAAACGCCGCGTGCGCCGCCAGGTGAATCAGCATTCGCTCCGGCGAGGGCGCCAGCATTCGTCCGTCTCCCCTGCCGACAGAATCCGCGCCCTTCCACATCGCATCGTCGGGCATCAACCTGGCATACCGTGGCGGACGGAAAGGACGCACGTGCAGATCGATACGCAGATTCTCCGGCGGTGGCGAAAGAAACTCCGCCTCGTAGTAATAGCGCGGGAAGAACTCCGGATGGATCAGATCCATTCCGCGATGGCACCCCAGCGCCACCAGGGTCGCCGCCGCTCGCTCCGCCTTCTCCGGGCGAACCAGCAGATCAAGATCGCTCACGGGGCGAAGGTCAGGCCGGTCATACACCATCGCATGCAGGGAAACGCCCTTGAGAACCAGCGCCGGCACGCCCGCGCCGTTCAACACCGCAATCACACGCTGGCTCGCATGCAGGACGCGCAGGGCATTGGCTCCGTCCAGCGACGCCGCGCGCCGCAACGATCGCATTGCCGCCTTGTCGAATTCCTCGCCTCCTGCCTCGACCGCTCGCAGCAAGAGCCCCGCACAACCCTCGCGAATGGCATGTTGCACCAGTTCCGACACGTCGCAGCCGGAGTCCTCGCATGCCCGCGCCGCGATCTGCTCACCGCGAATCACGGCCGCAAGCGTCGATCGAAGTCCTGTAGCTTGTTTCCCGTTCCACATTTCAAGCGCTCACGGCATGGGCCGCCGCATCGGTTTCCACGAGCCGCCGCAGGACATCGCACGTTCGGCCCAGATCACCGGCGATCAGCCGATAGCAGAATGCACCGCGTACCAGCCCGGCAATTACGTCCAGCGCCAGTGTGCGGCAGGTCAACAGGTTGAAGCACACCTCGTGCAGGGCGAATGCCGCCTCCGCCCGGCCGATCGGTACCAGCGTCGGTTCCGCCCCCTCCACGTAGCGCGGAAAGACGATGTACCGCACCGGGCAGGAACCGCCGACGGCACCTCCACGCACGTCTCCGGGGCGGATGTAACCCACGTATCCCTTGGCCCCCTTGAGGTAGTACCGTCGCTCGAAGATCGGCAGCCCGAGTTGCTCAACGGCCGGGATGGAAGGCTTCTTGATGCAGATCGCCCGCGGATACGGTTGCAGTGCCTGCGTCTCGGCATCGATGATGGCGAACTCGTCGGATAAGTACTGCCAGCCGCGTTTCAGCAAACCGGCCGCCAGCGTCGATTTCCCGCTGCCCGAGAGTGCCGGAAGGATCAGTCCCGCTCCATCCCACGCCATCGACGCCGCGTGCAGATGCAGGCAATTCGGAAACGCCCGTGGCACCTCCCAGTTGATTGCCCAATCCAGATAGGGAATCACTTCCGCCAGTCGCGCCGGCTCGAACTGCCGACGCTCATTGACCGTCACCACGTAGCGAGCGCGGTGCAGCAGCCCCCGCCGAGCGTAATCCACACGCACCCGAATCGGCGCCTCGCCCACGCGTTCAACGCGAAACGGCGCATAAAGCGCCGCGTAATCGGCAAGCACTGTGCTCTGATCGCTGCTCACCGAAATGGGTACAACGCCCACCTGGAATTGCCGCGTGCCCCGGGAATGATCTCGCAGGTGTGTCATGCCATCTGCTTCGATGGAGCACCATCCAGAAGCGCCAGACGCTCCATTTCCGTGAGCACGCGCCGCGTATGCTCCAGCGCATCGCGGTACGCCACGTCATACAGCGTGGTCAGAACCCGCGCAACGTCCGTCGTCGAACGCGTCCCGTCCAATAATCGAAAGACCTGGAACGCCGTCGAGTTCAGCCGGTGCGTGTCCGCCGTGCGCGGGTCATATACCAACGCTTCCCCGTCAAGCTCGTGGACCACCAGGTCGGCTCGAGTGCACGGCCTGCGCCAAACTCCTCCTTGACCATCAACGCTTCCTCCGTGAACGCGCGTGTCATCCCATTCAACGCCCGCTCGTTTCATTACCCTGATTCACTTTCCCTGCTGCGTCCTGCTTTCGCTCATCCATTGCCCCGGAGCCGACTACGAACATCGGGATCCGGTGCTCGACGTACCATCCGGGTTGCAAGTCGTGCCCGGACAACAAGGCTCGGCCGTCCCTCCGCCGCATTCCGTTCCCGCCGGATAGCAACTGTGGTTGCTCCCCGCCGCTTGCGCGTCCCGCGCCAGAAAGGTCGTGATCAGCGGGGTCACGAACGCCAACTTGACGCCCGTGGCGACAATCTCCCGCCGCGCTTCCCCCCAGCGCGACATCGCCTCACCGGAAACCGAAGCCGGCGCAGAATTCGCCGATGAATCCGACGGCGAAGGTGCACCCTCCGCACCCGAGCTGTGCCCGGCGGTCTTCATGGATTGGTCGGTCTCCTCGGGCGCCATGCGCGCATACCTCCGTCCCCGGTCCTATCGGATGATGATTCTCGGACGTGAAATTAACAGAGTAAGCCGGGCAGAAGCGGCGCCCCCGATCGAGGCGATCAACCGCAGATATCTTCACCGGAATCGATATCAGCGATGCAGAACAGGCCGGGGCAACAAGGCTCGGCTTTCCCACCGCCGCACGCCGCCCCCGCCGGATAGCAGCTGTGGTTGCTCCCCGCGGCCTGGGCATCCCGGGCCAGGAAGGACGATACCAGTGGCGTCACGAACGCCAGCTTGATCCCCGCCGCGACAATCTCGCGTCGCGTTTCGTCCCGGTCGGCACGCTCCTCCGAGGTAGCAGGCTTGTTTCCAGCATCGTCATGAGGGCGCGCCCCAGGCGGGCGCGGGTTATCCCCAACGGGCGACTGGCCGCCATTCCCCTTCATCTCACTGTTCGCGTCTTCTGTCATGGGCGCAATCATCCCCCGCGCTTTATCGGAGTCCGCCACGTCGAAATCGAGCGCGTCCCCCATCAATCGCGTGAACGCTGACGCCCCAGCGCTTGTCGACGGCTTGATTCCCCGCTTCGCGCGAATTGCCCCGGCCGTATTGACGGCCTCCGCCTTGCCTGTCAGCCTTGCACTGACCGGATGTCCTGGCGTTCGAGATGCCCAAGGTGATTCATGAATACTGAAGTCATTGTGACATGCTTCCTGATCGTGCTCGCCCGAATCGGCGACGTCAGCCTCGGCACCATGCGCACCATCAGTGTCGTCCAGGGACGGGCGTTCCTGGCCTGGATGCTCGGGTTCTTCGAGGTGCTCATCTGGGTGCTGGCGGCCTCCAAGGTGCTCAACAACCTCGAATCCCCCTTCTACATCGTGGCCTACGCTTTTGGATTCGCCTGCGGAAACTACATCGGCGTGAAGCTGGAAGGATACGTGGCCTTCGGCCGGCAAGTCGTCCGGGTCTTCTCACACCGGGGCGCCGAATTGGCTGCGCTACTGCGCGATCGCGGACACCTCGTGACCACCTTCGAGGGCCAAGGCCGCGAGGGTCACGTCAGCCTGCTCTTTATCGAGACCCGCCGGCGCCTCACCCCCCGCCTGCTCCGCGAAGCCGCCCAGGCCGACCCGGGGTGCTTCTACATGGTGGACGACATTCGCCTCGCTTCCCAACCGGCGCCGATCCACCCCACGGCAACCGGCTGGCGAGCGGTGCTCAAGAAGAAATAGGAGACTCGCCCTTGTCTCGGTGCGCTTTCCCCGGCTTCCGCAGCAGCTCTCGACGGATCAACTTCAGAGCCTTCGGCAAATCGGACACCCGTTGCGCGGCCTTCGCCTTCCGATAAATAATGGGCACAATGACCGCCAACAGAACCGTAGCAGTAGCAGCAGCCGCCAATCCCAATAACAACATTGAACCAACAGGTTCGTTGGGCGCGTTAGAATTCAGTGGTCCCCAAAGGACCACCAGAAAGGCTCCCGCCCCGATCCAAAGGGCGATGACGCCAAGAAAGCCTGCAACACCGGCCAAGTGATACCATGCCAATGTTCGAATCCTCTGCTGAGGAACTCCAACATCCACCGTGTTACGCACTACCGCGATCACCCAGATTACCAGCAATAGAATCTCGTTCTTCCCGGCAAATGGACCCAATTGCATAACTGGATAGTCTAATTGAAAAAGCATCGCCGCCAGGAATAACGCGACACAAAGCACAGGCGACGACTCCAGCACCCGAAGAACATTATCCATTTGCCTCGACGATACCGAAGGAAGTGGGAGCTCAACGTTCTTCCCGCACTCTGGGCAGCGGACCAAACCCCTTCCTAGACCCGTCAAGTCGTAAAGGCACTCGGGGCACAATGACGGAATGCCCTCATCCGGCTTCTCACCCGTTTGAGGTTTCGGACCCTTCATCTTGGCGGACCAACGCATCATGAAGTTCCCGGCTGGCAAGCTCAAGACCTTTGATGGCAGCGTTCCGTCCCCCTTTGCATTCTAGGGTACCCACTTAACCCTCGGCGCCACCTCCTCCGCCCTTTCCACGTATCGCTCGATCAACCCCGCATCGAGCTTCCGATACAGTTCCACCACCTGCCGCGGATGGTAGTCCTTCCGCAGATACAGCCGCGGATTCGCCACCGCCCAGGGCGTCACCGGCTCGATGCGACCGGCGTCGAGTTCACGCAGCACGCCGATCATCGCTTCAATCCCCGCCAGAATCGCCTTGCACCCGATCGTGTGCGGCCGGTCGCCCGCCACGATCTCCGGCCGGGCGTGTCGCAGAATCGGCCCGCTGTCGATCCCCGCGTCCAGCAGGTGCACTGTCGCTCCCACGTACTCCGGCTCCTCGTTCAATAGCGGATAGAAATTCGTCGCCGTACCCCGGTAGTAGGGCGAGAGCCCCAGGTGCAGGTTGATCATTCGCCCCGGCCAGCGCCCCAGCAGCGGCGGCCGAACCAGGTTCGTCCCGTACACCACGACCGTATCGACCCCCGCCTCCTCCAGGAACCGAAGCGTCTCCGGCGAGTTCAACGTCCCCGGCGACAACCGCCGCGCGGCGCATCCTCCACCATCTTCAAGAAAAGTAGCGTTGTGCCCGAAGTACCGCTCCTCCTGCCGCCCGCGCTCTGCAAAGTGCTCCTTTACGATGGCCCGCTCCCGCTCCGTCAGCTCGTCAAGACGCACGTCGGCCGGGCTGTAGCCGGTCTCCTCGTACGCCACGGCCACGACCGGCAATTGCTCGCACAGCGCCCGCGCGGAGTACCGATGCCGCGTATCAATGCTGGTAAGAATGCCGAGCTTCAAGGATCCACCGTGTCACAAGACTCCGCGCGCAGGCGCCCCCTGCACGCGCCACCGCGGAAATCTTAACGGCGAATCGCAGGATTGGGACAAACAGAAATTGTCGGACTTGGGATGCCCTGCGCGCGAACGGGCAACCGCGTTCAATACGTCGCGCCGCCGCTCGCCCGCTTGGCTTTTCGCCCGCGCCGAAATCACCCCCCGGCCTTGGGCATGTTCACGCAGTTCAAGAACTGACCGGTGTCCTTGTACGTCTTGATGATCCGCACCGCCTCGTCGGCCACCGCCTTCTGCGCTTGCTCCGTCGACGCCCCCACGTGGTGCGTCCCGTACAGATGCGGCACCTTCGCCACCGGGTCTTTGAATTCCTTGTCGTTCGCCCCGGGCTCGATCTCGTACACGTCCAGCGCCGCGCCCGCCAGCTTGTTCGACTTCAGCGCCTCGCCCAGTGCTGTCTCGTCGATCACCCCGCCCCGGCTGCAATTCAGCACGAACGCCGTCGGCTTCATCGTCGCCAGCTCTTTCGCCCCGATCAGGTGCTTCGTATCACCACCGCCCGGCACGTGCACCGTTACGAAATCGGACTCCCGCAGGATGTCCTCAAACGTTACCCGCCGCATGCCCAGCTCTTTCTCGACCTCCGGCCGGGCGATCACGTCGCAGTAGAGCAGCTTCATCTCGAACGCCTTCGCCCGCCGTGCGACCTCGTACCCGATGCGCCCCAGGCCCACGATCCCCAGCGTGCTGTCCTTGAGTCCCCGGGCCTTGCTGTATTCCTTCTTGTTCCAGACCCCCCGTCGCAGATCATCCGTTTCGTCCACGATCTTCCGGTCCAGGGCGATCATCAGCCCCAGCGTCAACTCCGCCACCGCCACCGAGTTCATCCCCGGGCAGTTCGTCACGCGGACGCCCCGCTCCGTCGCCGCGTTCACGTCGATCGTGTCGTATCCCGACCCGGCCCGCACCACCATCTTCAGGCTCGAGCCGTTATCGAACATGTCGCCCGTGACCTTCGTGCTGCGGACCACCAGCACCTGCGGGGTGTGCTTCTTGATCGCCTCCGCCAGCGCCTTGTCCTTCAGTTCGGAATCGACCAGCACCTCGCATCCCGCCGCCTTCAGCGCATCCACGCCGTGAGCCTCGAACTTGTCCGCAATGAGCACCTTCATCGTCGCATCCTCCGCCGCAAATAGACGGGCGCGGGCGACTCCCCGCCGCGCCGCATCGTTCCACGTCCGCCGCCGAACTCCACAGGCACCAACGCCGCAACCATCTTCTTGCAAGAACCGTGCCGCCGGACTTCAGCGAGCCGCAGGCCTGAAGCCTGCGCGGTAGCTCCCGGCGCGCCCGCGCGGACGTTTCTCCCAAATCCTCGTACAATGCCCACGTCCGCCGGAACCGGGTACCGCTGCCAGAATTCGCAGGATTCCGCCATGATCTACCTCGACTACAACGCCTCCACCCCGCTCGACCCCCAGGTCCGCGATGCCATGCTTCCCTGGCTCGGTGAGCACTACGGCAACCCCTCCTCCGCCCACGCCGCCGGCCGACCCCTCCGCCGCGCCGTCGACGACGCCCGCCGCCAGCTCGCCGCCATGCTTGGCGCCGAGCCCGACGAAATCGTCTTCACCTCCGGCGGCACCGAGGCCAACAACCACGTCATCAAGGGCGTCGCCCACGCCCTCCGCGACCGCGGCAAGCACATCATCATCTCCGCCGTCGAGCACCCCGCGGTGTCAAACCCGTGTCACTATCTGGAGCAGCTCGGCTACGAGATCACCGTCGTCCCCGTCGACGCCCACGGCCTCGTCGATCCCCAGACCATCGCCGGCGAGGTCCGCGGCACGACCATTCTCATCTCCGTCATGCACGCCAACAACGAGGTAGGCACGATCCAGAACATCGCCGAGATCGCCGCCATCGCCCGCGAAGGCGAGGTCCTCATGCACACCGACGCCGCCCAGTCCTGCGGCAAGATTCCCACCGACGTAAGCGAACTCGGCGTCGACTTCCTCTCCGTCGCCGGACACAAGCTCTACGCCCCGCCCGGCATCGGCGCCCTCTACATCCGCCGCGGCATCCAGATCGAACCCCTCCACCACGGCGCCGGACACGAAGGCGGCCGGCGCGCCGGAACCGAGCCCGTGGCCAACATTGTCGCCCTCGGGACCGCCGCCGATCTCGCCATCGACCGCCTCGACGAAGCCGACCGCCTGCGCTCGCTGCGCGACAACCTGTTCGATCTCCTTCGCGCCGCCTTGGGCGATGACGTCGTCCTGCTCGGCCATCCCGAGCACCGCCTGCCGAATACGCTGGCCGTCGGATTCCGCGATTGCTACGGCGCGGACGTGCTCGCTCGCTGCCCGGAGTTGTGCGCCAGCACCGGTGCGGCCTGCCACGCCGGCGCCCAATCCCACTCCGACGTGCTCACCGCCATGAACGTCCCGCCGGACGTCTCCTGCGGCATGGTCCGCCTGAGCGTGGGCTCCCCGACCACGGATTCCGAAATCGAAGCGGCTGCGCAAATGCTCATCGCGGCCGTGACGCAACTGCACGAGGGGACAAGGGTAAAGAGATGACTTCGTAGGGTCCGCCGTGCGGACCAATTCTCAATGAATCAGAATGCCAACAACTCCCTCACGCCTGCTGCCAAGAATGAAGGCGCTGTTGATGAACGAGAAAACCGCGCGGAGTTGCCGTACGCCCAAAGGAGGAACCGTGTCCTCACCCGCAAGCGGGCCATGTTCTGGATCTGCTTCACACTATGGCTGGCGTGCATATTGGTCGGTATCATCCTGAGTGTGTACGCAACGTTTACCCACTCCGACTCCAAGTCCAAGAAGCTCGAGAACCTGGGCTTTGTGCTTGCAGTCGCTCCAATCTTGGTAGCCATTACGATTGCCCAGTACCCAGCAATGCCATGGAAGCTCCGTCTGGGGCCCAAATGGGTGCGCCTGATCATCTGGGGATTTATTCTTGTCGGACTGATAGTTGCTCTCGTCGCACTCGTATGGGTGCTCCGATTGGAACGATCTGTTCAGTCGTCGTAGCTTTCGCAAACAGCCTCTCCTGACGCACCATTATTGCACCGTCGATCACCATGTCCGCGCTTGCGGCCATGTTCTCCCTCGGAGCCCACGCCCACGCCTCGTGGGTGCGTTGTCGCTTGGGGCCCAAGCGGTCGCTCCTCTGGGACCTCGTCTCTTGATCCCCTCCCTACTCCGTCACCAACTCGAAATTCGGCCGGCTCACCTTCACCTCCTCCGTCGGAGCCGTGAACTCATACCGATACACATTCTTCTCGTGCATCTTGGGTTTGAAGTCGAACGCGTAGTCCTGCCCCTGCTCGATCTCGCCCATAACGCAGAACTCCGGGGCGCCTCCCGCCGGCTCACCCACGAACAGCCCGCTGGTCCCCATTTTCTTCAGCCGCACCGGCGTCCCGTCTTTCTTCTGGAGCTTGTAGTGCGCGTCGATCCACTCGTTCCACGTCATCCGCTTCTCTTGGTCTCTATCCGGCGGATCGACGATGATCACGCCCGGCGGCACGCCCAGGTGAACCTCGATCTTCCCGTCGTGCGGCGCGCCGAACGCCACCGCGATCGCCCGACCGTGATCACGCATACTCTCCCGCGAAAGCCACGAGGCACCCAGGAACGCCAACAACGCCAGCCCGGCCATCAGACCGAATACACCCTTCATGACTTCGCTCCCACAGAAATGACCCTAGGACCTTTACTTCCGCGCGGCCGGCAGACAGACCGCCCCGCCTGGTGATCTTTACCACGATCCCTTCGGCCGGTCGAGTTCCACCGGCATCAACGCCGAGTTCCGTCCCAGGCCGACGACAACCACTTCGAATGGTGCCGCCCCACGGCCCCAATCAGTTAAGTGAACTTTAGCTTGTACCGGCGATGGCTTTCCGGGTATTCTACGGAAGCCCTGCAATCCGAATACCGCGCGGGCATCAAAGAGGGGCAAGGCGATGCTAACAAGAGGCATCCGGATGGATCGAGCGGCCGGCCGGCGTTTCGCATCGGCTTTATTGCTGATAATCTTTGCAGCTTCGGCATCCGCGCCGGCGCACGCGGAGTGCCAGTGGCTCCCGGGAGAGGGCGTACCGGGAGTTAACTTCACCATCCTCGCCATGACCGCCTACGATCCCGACGGCCCCGGAGGACAGCCGGAATTGCTCGTTGTCGGCGGGGAAATTACGGTCGCGGGCGATGTGGTGGCGAACAACATTGCCGCCTGGAACGGCTCGACGTGGTCAACCCTGGGAACGGGGATAGGCAACTACGTCGGCGCCCTCGCCGTATTCGATGACGGCGGCGGTCCGGCGCTCTATGCCGCGGGATCGTTCACGACCGCCGGAGGGGTGAGCGCCAACCATATCGCCAAGTGGGACGGCTCGGCGTGGTCGCCCGTCGGAACGGGAACCGACGGCTATGTCTCGACCTTGACCGTCTTCGATGACGGATCGGGGCCGGCATTATACGCAGGGGGCCTTTTTACAACCGCCGGAGGGGTCAGCGCCAACAACATCGCCAAGTGGAACGGCTCCACATGGTCGCCACTGGGGACGGGGATAGACAATAATTTCTATGGCGTCGGCGCCCTCACGGTCTTCGATGATGGGAGCGGTCCGGCGCTCTACGCAGGGGGCGATTTCAACACGGCCGGAGGGATAAGCGCCAATGGAATCGCCAAATGGGACGGATCAACCTGGTCGGGCTTGGGGACTGGGTTGAACGGCACGATCAGTACTCTCACCGTCTTCGATGACGGGGGAGGACCTGCGCTGTATACGGGGGGTTTCTTTACCACGGCCGGGGGGATGAGCGCCAACAACGTCGCCAGGTGGGACGGCTCGAACTGGTCGACCCTGGGTACGGGAACAGACGGCGGTGTCGGGGAACTCGCCGTCTTCGACGACGGCGGCGGACCGGCATTGTACGCAGGAGGGGGTTTTGGTACTGCCGGTGGAGTCACCGCCCAGTACATCGCCAAGTGGGACGGCACGACGTGGTCGGCCCTCGACGCAGGGGTGTCGGAGGAATCCTACCCTTATGTCTACGCTCTCGCTGTCTTCGACGACGGCAACGGTTCGGCGTTGTTTGCGGGAGGCCAGTTCACCAGCGCCGGTGAAGCAAACGCCAAAGGAATCGCCAAATGGGACGGATCGACTTGGTCGGCCTTGGGGACGGGAATGAACGATTCGGTCGTGGCCCTGGCCGAATTCGATGATGGCACCGGACCGGCGCTCTACGCGGGGGGAAAGTTCACTGGCGCCGGAGCAGTTATCGCGAATCGGATCGCCAGATGGAACGGCTCGACTTGGTCATCCCTGGGGACCGGGTTGAACGACTGGGTCTTGAGGCTCGCCGTCTTCGACGACGGCGGTGGCCCGGCGCTTTACGCGGGGGGCTACTTCACAACCGCCGGAGAGGTAAGCGCGAACCGTATCGCCAAGTGGAACGGCTCGACCTGGTCGACCCTGGGGACAGGGATGAACGAATGGGTCCGGACGCTAGCTGTCTTCGACGACGGCGGCGGCCCGGCATTGTATGCAGGAGGGTACTTTGGTACCGCCGGTGGAGTCATCGCCGAAAACATCGCCAGGTGGAACGGCTTGAACTGGTCGCCCCTGGAAGCGGAAATTCCAGCCCCCTATGCTCACCTGATCTACGCCCTGACCGTCTTCGATGACGGAAGCGGGCCGGCGCTCTACGTGGCCGGCGCGATGTACCCCTTCGGCATCCTTCGATGGAATGGTTCAAGCTGGCGGGTCCTGGGGCTGGGAATTGGCGGTTTCCCCAGTGCCGATGTCTACGCCCTGACTGTTTTCGATGACGGCAGCGGACCGGCGCTCTATGCGGGGGGCCGGTTCGCCTATGCCGGGGGAGTCAGCGCCAACAACATCGCCAAGTGGGACGGCTCCACATGGTCGCCACTGGGGACGGGGATAGATAATAATTTCTATGGCGTCCGCGCCCTCACGGTCTTCGATAATGGGAGCGGTCCGGCGCTCTACGCAGGGGGCGATTTCAACACGGCCGGAGGGATAAGCGCGAATGGAATCGCCAAATGGGACGGCTCGACCTGGTCGGCCCTAGGAGCGGGAGTGAACGGAACGGTAAGTGCACTCACTGTATTTGACGACGGCTCGGGGCCCACGCTTTATGTCGGTGGTAGTTTCACCACCGCCGGAGATCAGGTCTCGGCCTACCTGGCTCGCTGGCAATGCACCGGCTGTTCCGGCCACAAGGGCGACTACGATGCCGACTGCGATCTCGACCTCGACGACTTCAGCGCACCATCGTCAGGCGGTATGGATTTTCCCATGCAGGGATGTTTCGGGTCGGCCGGGAGCCCGTTGGAAGAAACATGCGAGATCTTCGATTTCGATATCGACGGGGACGTGGACCTTTACGATCTCGCGGAATTCCAGAACGCATTCGGCTCGTGACAACGGCCGAGCCTTGAGCATCCGGTCAAATGCGGGATAAACGGCCTCACCGCTCCCCCATGCGCGGTAGTCCTTCGACATGACCACGCGTGGAGAAGGTGACAGTTGCAGCGAGCCGCAGGCTTCAGCCTGCGCGGACGTACCCGAAACAAGCGACGCTTGGAGACACTCCGGCCGCTCCACGTGATTGCTTGCCGCTCTTGCCGCCGTCGAGATCCACCCGACTTAATCCCACCTACCCTGCGCCGCAAATCGCTACACACCCGGCTCATTTCCCGGCGGCAAGACGATCAATCTACAACGCGATTATGTCATTTTCACTGATATTTTAAGTTGAGCGTTCGATTAAATACAAAGCGCCTCATTGTCGGGCGCTCACTCTCTAGCGCGCAATGGAGCGCGCGCCCATGCGCGTTATTATCTATGGAGGGCATCGTGTTGGCTGCCGGGCGAGGACCCCCGCCGCCATCTGTCCTCCGCATGGACTGATCGGCCGGCGATTTCCCTGAACAGCGGATGTCCGCCGTTCAAAGCGCCGACTATAATGCTGCTGTTGGAATGCTCGGGGGCGATCGGATTCGACCGGGCGTGAGAAGGAATCGTGGCGTGCCGAGGTTGTCAGGGGGCCTCGTAAAACACCTGGCAAAACTGTAACTGGCAACACCTATGCCATGGCCGCCTAATTAGGCGGTGCGTTGCAGGTCTGACGCCCGCTAGGGCCTGCAGCGAAAACCAGTGGGCTAGCCGACCGGTGCCGCCTGATCGTCGGCCGGCGAACCAACATCAGGCTGGGGTCCGACGAAGCCTGTCGATCGGCGTCTGAGGACCCGAGAACCAAACGACCGACTACGCACGTAGAAGCGCTTCTGGAACCGTCGCGGGACGGGGGTTCGATTCCCCCCGCCTCCATTTGTAAGTCCTTATTTGACAATGACTTAAGGTGTCAAGATAGGGAGTACACGCAGAGTACACGCAAATCGGGGGTTGTCGTCAGGCTCATTTCGCTTCGAGCAGGCGGTCGTCGAGGCCGCTGTCGAACTTGGCGTACTCGTCGTGGAACGCATCAAGATCCAGGCCACGATAGTGGTCGTGGATGCCGTCCGCGGCGTGTCCCATCGCAAGCTTGGACACCTCACGGCGAATCTTGCTCACGTGCGCCCGCGTCCGGTGGTAGTGGCGAAGCCAGTGCCAGCGGATGGCCGACGTCTTAACGTCACGCTCGCGCTTGGTAACAACCAGGACTCCAGCTTCCACCGCATACGCCTTGAGTCGATCAAGCGTCTTGTTCTGGGCGATCTGGTTTCCGGCTGAGTTCATGAACACCCAGTCGGAAGCGTCGCCCAATCCCATCGACCCGATGACCCTGGCCATGCGATCGGTAACATGCACCGGCCGCCGGCTGGCTCGCGTCTTCGGCACCCAGAAGCCCTCGGCCGTTAGGCACCGCTTGCGAAGCTCCTTCCGCACGCGCTTAAGATCCGGCTTCTTGATGTCTAGCAGGATCTCGCGACGGACCAGGTTGATGTCGCCGACCTGGAGGAACTGAAGCTCCTGGAATCGGAACCCTCCCTCGCAAACGAACACTACCAAGTTCGCGATCTGCCGATCGTCATTGGCTACCGCCTTCTCGACAATGGCGTTGACCTGATCCGGATAGATCGTCGGCGGGGGAACCGACCGGGACGGCAACTTGTCGAGCACCGCCTGTCTGCCCGTGGCCGCTGGGTTCTTACCTTTGACAGCGCCACGCTTGAACGCCGCAAAGCCCCAGAAGTTATGCACCGCCGTGATGTAGTGATTGGCGGTGGCCGGGCTTGTCCCTCGTTCGTCACGCAGGTATCGCTGGAACCTCGCAAGCAATCCCGGCGTGATATCCTGCACGTTCAGCAGTCCCTTGCGCGCCATCCAGGTTGCCAGCAACCCGAGACGACCTTGGATGTTCTTGCGGTGATCGTGCGTTCGCCCGAGTTCGCCCAGGTAAGCCACGAAGTCATCGATCAACGGCTTCAACGGAAACCGGACTTCGGCCTCGCTGGCGAGTTCCGGGAACCGCTTCCGCGTAAAGAGCTGTTCGTTCTTCTTCGCGGCGACGATCCTTGCAAGGGCAACATCCGTCTCGCGCGTGCTCGCCCACCTTTCGACTCGGGACGAGTTCGCGTTCGGATGGGCTTCGTCCTTAAATGTCCGCTCCGTCCAGTACATCCACCAGTACGGGCTCCGTGTCGTGAGGACCAGCGATACGCTGCCCACTCGCTCGGTTTTGAGCCTTTTGCTTGGTGGTTTCTTCTCCTTTCTCGCCATGCCTCATCTCCTTTCCGCGGAGTTGCGAGGCTTACGGCGAAACTCGACCTGACCACTCTTGATCCCGTTCAACCAGCGCATCAACTCGGCCTTCCGGTGGTACCACCGGTTGCCGAGCCTGAAGCACGGGATCAAAGTGTAGTCTCGCTCCTGGCACCAGTCCACGATGGTCTTGGGCGACTTGCCGAGGACGGCGGCGAGTTCTGCAGAGGAGCAAGGATCCATCAGGTCGGCGAGTTCGACGCGGGTGGCGTCCAGATCCGTCGCGTTTGAATCCGCAACACGCGATGTTCCGCCTGCCCGGTGTCTGATCGAGGCCGACTCCGTTGATCGGTCGTTCACGGGCAGAGCTCCGGTCGCGTGGCTTGGCCGAGTGGTCGTTCGCCGTTCACGTCCCAGCCTCTTCCGATTCCCGGAGGATCAAGAACTCATAGGCGCGGGAGACGACGACGGCGAGCTTGGGCAGCTCGTCCGGACGAAGATAGCTCGTGGTCTTCCACTGTCCGTCCCGATCGTCGCGGTAGCGCTTTTGGATTCGGATGCTGTACGACGCAGATTGCCGGCCGGATGGCGGCGCAGCGTCGGTCCAAATCGTGGCGACGATCGTCCCCGCTCGAAACTCCTTGATGGGTGGCTTCCCTTGGCTCATGTTCTGGTACCTCCGACTCGGCTCTCGACTAACTCAACTTCGGCTTCGCTGGAAACCGGCGTTGCCACGGCCTGCTCGCACGGGTCGTCAAAAACTCGGTGCTTCCACAACGCGGACAGCACTGCGGTCGCCGGTCGCAAAACCACTTGGCGGTGCAGTAACGGCAGGCGCAGTAGAAGCTCTTCGCGGTTCGTTTGGGCACGGGCTTCAACGTCTTCCAAGTCGACTTTGTGGTTGGCACAGGACACAGCGGTGGCAGCGCGTAGCACGTTCGTGACGCGGTGATTCGCCATCTCTCATTTCGCCGGTCCACGAAGGTCCAGCTTTCCGTTGTTGCTCGGTTCTTGGGACGGCACTACGGCCGGTTTGCGTCTCGTTCGCCGTCGCTTCTGCCCTGTCCCCTGGAAATCCGGGTCATTGGCCATGAAGCGGCGAGCCATCTCCCGGAGCAGTTTAGCTTCGGTGACGGTGGCGCCGTAGGCTTCCTTGTAGAACGCCTGGTAGCGGCGCAGGTTCTGGGTCAGCTCGTGGTCGGCCTCGACCGTAAAGCGTGTGACCTCGGTGATGTGAAACGGCGGCAGAGCGATGTTCGTTTTCATTATTGTCCTCCTACCATATCAACACGCTCTAGCGTCGAGTGATTACGGGTTCGTACGGGGCGAGCTCGATATCTTTGTTGACGAGCACGTTGAATGGCGTGCCCGCGCGGACGATGATCGTGGGCTGGCGATCGAGCTTGCGATCGACCACGCGTTGTCCGACGCGCGAGGCGTCCTGAGCAACGGTCTCGGCGACAACCGAGAGTTCGCGGCTGTTGCGATCGACACCGGCGGCAAGATTTCCGCCGAGTGCGATGAGCGTGGAGAGCATGGTGGCGCCGACCAGCTGCTCGGCGTGCCAATCCACGCGGTCGGCCATGCCGGCGACACCGGCAGCGTCGGTTCCGGGCATGGCTTCCAACACGATGGAGTATCCGTTCGGTAGGATGAGCCGTTGCCACGCGATGAGCGCGCGGTCGTGGCCATTGAGGACCTCGCTGTTGTAGCGGCCGATGAGTCGAGAGCCCTGTGGGATGAGCAGATACCTGCCGGTCACCGTGTCGTAGAGGTTGACGGTCACCTGGCCGATGACATCGCCGGGCAAGTCGCTGTTGATTGGCGTGACGAGGGCGGCGGGGATGATTGTTCCGGCCTTGATTTCATACGGCGAACGGGGTGGTAGAAAGGGTGATCGGACATACGGCTGGACGTGGGTGGCATCGCCGAAAAACTCTCGCTGGCGGGCGTCGTACGGAAGCTCGCGTTGATGCTCCCAGTTGGGTGCTGCGGGAACGTCGGCGAAGTCTCGATTACTATTCGAGCCGCTGCCCGATGCCGCATCGGGACGCATGGGATTCACGCTCGGAAACTGAATCGGCGAATTGAGGGCCGCCTCCTGCTCGCGACGAAGGGCTTCAAGCTGCTTGAGTAGCTCAGGATCGATGGGAGGCGGCTCCGGCGCCTTCTCTTCCTTCGGAGGCTCGGGTTCGGGTGGCGGCGCGGGCGGCGCGATCGTGAAAGTGTAGTCAGTGGGCAGTTTGCCAACGACGCCTCTTTCGAGCGCGTCGTCCGGGAGTCGCAGGCGGGCGCGTTCGCGCTCCTCTTGCCTTATTTGCTCTGCGTAGCGGCTGAACAGGCCCAGGATCATCCGACCGCCAAAGAGCAGGCCGACGCCGAGGAAGATGAGGGCCAGGGCCGTCCGGTTCAGCCGTCGCACGCCGGGGCGTGGCGAATAGGCCCGGAGAACCTGATCAGCGGGGCGCTTTGGAGTCGGGTCTGAGTGCTCTTCCATGAATGATTACTTCCTCGTGTAGTTGATTCGCGGATATTGCTTGTAGGCGTTGGGTCGAGGTCGAACCCGCTCGATGACCACGCGTTGGCTGCCGATGCGCAGAGCGGCACGATCGAAGAGCCGATCGACGACGTAGTAGTTCGATTCCGTTCGGTAGTTGACCATCCGTGCCATTCCGTCAGGGTCGAGTAGATAGAGGGGCGGCCGCTCGTGATCGTCGATGGACGGGTCGAACTCCACGTAGACACGGTGCCCATCGTCGTAGACAGCCTGCGGAGCCCACGGGGGAAGCCCGCCGCGCGGCGCTTTCAAAGAATAGAGGTAGTTGCGTACCCCGTTCTTGCGGGCCGTGGGTTGCCGTTCGCGTGACACGCTTTCAGCGTGAATGACCGTCGGAGAGCTGGGATACGTCCACTCGACCGCCGAGTGGTACGTTTGTTCCTGGCTTCTCAGATCGATGAGATAGATTCGCTCGTTTGTGGCGATGACCAGATTGGTTTGCAGGAGCGGGAATCGGGGCTTGATCAACACCGATACGCGTCCGGCGACGGATACGTGATCGTCTGATGACAGTCCGTTGACGCGGGAATCGGCATCGCCGGCGGCGACGGTGTCGATCAACCAGCGGCTGGTGTCTCCTGCGGCGAGGTGTTTCAACTCTTCGCCTGGTCGAAGATAGAGCATGGTGACGAATCCGGGGGCGGTGATGACTTCGTAGACGGCGCCCGGAACGAAGTCGTACACCTGTACAGCGTTGATGAAGTGCTTTTCGGATGGGTGCTGCGTGGCACTGTTGCGAGCGCCCTCGATGATCTCCGACGCCGGAGGCGCCGTGACTTGGGGATCTGAGGTCGAGGGCGCCGGCGTGGGAAGCGGACGGCGCAGGGGAATCTCCGGCTTTTCGCCTGACGTTTGATCGGTGAGAACGGGCGCGGCCGCAGGCAAAGCGGCCGGACGCGGCCTGTTGGCGTTCTCAAGTTCCATGGCATAGGGGCTTCGGTACGGGGTCACGTTGTCGTATGGCGACCGCGGTGAAAAAAGCACGCAGCCTGCCGTCGCGCAAAGCACGGTTGTGATGGCAAGTAACTTAGTCGTTCGATTCATCGTCAATCTCCGTATGTTCGATGCCGGGCAGTGGCGCGATGGGGCCGGCGTCAGCGATCACCGGGTCGGTGAACTCCTTGCTCCAACTGAAAGCGACGACGTAGATGCCTAGCGGGTTGCGGAACACCTCCGCCTCATCTCGCGGTGGCATCACCTCGATCTCAAACAGGCCGGTGTAACTCTGCGGCCGTTGGGGGACGCCGCCGACGTAGCTCGTCTCCAGCCACCGAACCTGATAGGTGCGACGGCTCTTCTGAAGCACATTGCTGATGGACACGGTGCGGGCCAACGGCCGTCCCTCGACGGTGCCGATCGGCGGATCGGCCGTCGCGTACGCGTTCATGGTGCTGATCGCCTCGGCAGCGAGGAACCCGTAGGCCTTCTTCCAGTTCTCGCGCACCACGACCGGATCGAGTGGTCTGGTACGTACGAGCGTAACCACTTGACCCACGAAGTAGCCGGCCTGGGCCGATCTAGGCTCGTACTTTTGGTCCAGCAATGTGATGCGGGCAGGCTGCTTGAGGCCGTCGAGTTCGATGACGTAGGTTTTGACTTCCTTGTTGGCGCTGACGTGCACCAGTCCCGCGGCCAGAGCGATGACACCAACGAGCGAGAGAATGGCCACGACGCGCCAGTGCAAGGCCTGAACGCGGGCCGTTCCGATGCGGTTGTCCCATTCGCGGCGGGCCCGGTCGTACGGAGACAGCGTCGCGGGTTCGTCGCGCCGGACGCCGTAGCTGGTCTGGCGTTTGAAGGTGCTCATGGGGTCTCCTTGTCCGGCTTGACGGCGGGAAGTTCAATTTTCGGCGACTCGGATTGCGCCGTTGGTTTTTCTTCGGTGCGTGATCGCATGGCCGACGCGGCTTTCACTGCGCCGAGCTTGGCGGCGCTAGCGGCGTGTCGCACGACATTGAAACTCTGTCTGGCGGCGAGGGCGCCGGCGAGCACCGTCCCGCTTAAGGCGACGCCGGCGTCCAGCGCTCCCAGCCGCGGTGTACCCGTGGCCAGATCGGTCGCCAGCCGCGAGGCGGTGAGAGCGAGGGCCAACAGGACAATGGTTCCCAAGGCAATATCCAGCGCCACGCGGACGGTGACCTGTTGGGGATCGATTTGCAGTCGGCCGAAAAGTGATTCGCCCAGGCCGACGACCAGGGTGAGCAACATGAAGCGTACCCCGGCGGTGACCACCCAGCCGAGCGGCCGTTCGGCGATGAAGGTCGTGTGCGTCATCAAGCTGAAAGGGAGAAGTACGAAGGCTACCAAGGTGCCGAGCTTGAACGTGAGGATGGCCATGACCATTTGAACGGCAATGAAGAAGAACGCCACAATAACCACCAGGGCGGCCAGTGTAAGAAGAAGGATCTCGGGAAAGTTCTCAAAAAAACCCACCGGCCCGGAAAGGTCGCTGACGGCTTGCATCATCGGCGTGGCGGTTACGAGGCCGCGGTCGGCGATGGCACCCGGGTTGAGCAGAATGTCGGCGTGTACACGGCCCCCACCGGCTTTGGCTCCCAAGAGTATGAAGGTGTGGGCAAAGGCGTCGGCAAGCTGCGACCAGTTCTGGATAATCCAGGCGAAGATGCCGACGTAGAGCGCCTTGCGGATGATGGGGACGAGGACCTGATCATCGCTGAACGCCCAGAACAAGCCCGCGATCACGATGTTGAGAATCAACAGTGTGTTGAACAGCCAGGAGACGTCGTCGCCGATCAACCCAAAGCCGGAGTCGATGGCGTCGAGATACTGTTGAAGCGTTTCGTTGATGGCGGTCATGGTTGAAGTTGTCCTCGTTACCTCGACCCGGAACGGTTGAACAAGGTGCCCACGGTCAGACTGGAACGTTGTGCGCTCGGGCCGGTCGGCCAGTCACGCATCAAGGCATCGCGGCGCTGGCGATGGAACGCGGCCTGAGCCTGCCGATGCGCGTCTGCTTCCAGCTCGGTGCGCGTCTGGGCGATTTCGAGTGCTTGGAGGTTCTGCATTTGAGCGGTCAACGTCGCCAGGGTCTCGTTGCTGGCCTGGAGCACGGCGGTCTGACCGGGCGCCGCGTTGGAACGCTCGACGTATTTGCTGACACGCGCCTGCGTGCCGGGCATCTCCGAGACGGTGCGGGCGTGAAGGGCCTGGGTCTGAAGGACTCCCGCCCGCTGCGACTCCAGCCAACGTTGCCTGAGCGCTTCCACGGCCTCGGCGTCGAGCCCGGCGTAGGCTGGCGCGTCGATGGGATACTGGCCGGCGAGATCGACTACAGCGGCGGCGACGTTCTCGCGGATGGCACTCATGGATGCCAGAAGTTCTTCGAGCCGCGAGAACCGCCAGTTTTTCAGCATTTGGTACTGATTGCGAATCTGCTGATCCAACCGGGTGAGGATTTCGAGGGTGTGCAGCACCTGGTCGACGTTGGCCCCGAAGTTGGTAGGGTCGAACACGATATCCGCGGCCTTGCTCGTGCGGGCCGCAAGCACTGCGACCAGGGCCGTCGCCAGGAGCGCGATTTTACGTAGTCGATAAGCAGAACGATGTCTGTTCATTGTACGATCCCTCGTCAAAACGGGCTCCGCACCGGCTTGGGCTGCTCGGCGCTGTCGGCGATCCAGTCGATCATCAAGTCACGACGTCTGGCCTGTTGGTACGCGGCCTCTGATTGCCGTTGTGCGAGGCGGTCCGCATGCCGCATGGCCCGAAGCGAGCGGATGGCGAGAAGCTTGTCGACCTCGCCGGAATACAAAGCGAGCAGTTCTTCGTGGGCCTGGGCAACGGCAACCTGGCCGGGCGGTTTGCCGCTCGGGGCGCCGATGCCGTTGGAGGCCTCGACGATCACCGCAACGCGATTCTGCGTCGGTTGCATCTGATCGTGCACGTGCTGCACCACGTCACGTTCGTGAAGTAGTTGTTGTCGCTGCAAGGCGTTCCATTCGGGACGTTTCACATCGAGCCAGGCGGGCGTGGTGGTCGGAAAACCGATGGGGTATCGCGGTTCAATCGATCCGCCGGCGCCTTCGCTCAAATGATCGTGAAACGTCTGCCCGGCGAGGGTCAAGGCCTCGGCGACGCTGGCTCGCAGATGGGCGAGCATCAACCGGTGCTGGCGGATTTGCTCGCTGGCCTGCTCGATCTGTCGCAGCAAGGCCACAACTTGCTGCACGTTCTTGGCGAAGTTGGCGGGGTCGAAGATGATGTCGCCGAAGCCGACAACCATGGTCGGAGTAGCGGTGACCAACGAGCCGACGACAAGGAAAACAAGCACCTTGCGCCGTCTTGCTGATCGCGATGAGTTCCGAACGGCAGGATCAGCCATTGCTTTGTTCTCCGACGGCGGGTTGCTTGGTGCCGAACTCGTCAAGGTAGGCCGAGGCGAAACCCTCCGCTCCGTGTTGTTCAATCAGGCGGGGAACGGCGGCCAGTACGCCGGGCGCGCCGCCCCCGCAGAAGGCCAGAGCTACTTTGCCCAACCCGAGTTGGAACAACCGGTTACCCACCGGGCTCTGGTAGTAGTAATCACGCTTGGGTATCGCGCTTCCCAGAATGGCGATCTGGCGGTCGTTGAGCCCAAAGGAGCGGTAGAGGTCCCGCGTGCTGGGTTCCATGGCGCTGGCGTTTGGGAGGAATATCCGCGTGGGGCAGCTCTCCATGATGGCCGCGGCGATGGGCGAGCCGGCGATGTCCGCAAGGCTCTGGGTAGCGAAGAGGACGGCGACGTTCTTCTTTCGCAGTGTCTTGAGCCACTCGCGGATTTTGGCGGCGAAGGTCGAGTTGCCCAGGAAGAGCCATGCCTCGTCGAGGATGAGCAAGGTCGGTCGAGGCGCTTCCTGTCCCGTTTGAGTACTCTGGTACATGGCTCCAAAACGCCGTTCGAGCCGGTGAAAGATGTTGGTAAGCACCGGCACGAGGGCCGGACTGTGCATCAAGCCTTCCATCTCAAACGACTGCCACGTGCTGTCGCTAAGAGAGTCGTGATCGGCGTCGAGGAGGTTGCCGTAGGGGCCTTCGAGTGTGTAACTGCGTAACGCCTGGCGGAGGGCGTCGCTTTGCACCTGGGCCGTCAGCGTGGTCAGCGTGCGGTGAGGGACCGTCATCGCCGTGGCCATGTTGGACAGCGCCGACCAGAGCTGCTCCTTGAGTGCCGGCGTCATCGTCATGCCCTCGACGGTCAGCACGTCGATGAGCCAGCCGTGGGCCCAGGTCAGTTCGCCATCGGCGTCGAGGGTCCCCAACGGTTGGAAGCTGATCGTGGGGGCGTCGGCGGACAGGTCATAGAATTGGCCGCCCATCGCCAGCGTCATGGGCTGACAGCTTCTTCCCTTGTCGAAGAAGAACACTTGAGCACCCGGATAACGCAAAAACTGACCGGCCAGAAAGCACAACAGCGTGGACTTACCGCTGCCTGTCGGTCCGACCACCATCGCATGACCCACGTCACCCTGGTGCAGGTTCAGCCGAAATGGCGTCGAGCCGGTGGTGTGCACCACGGCCAGCGGCGGGCCGTCCAGATGTTCGTTGCGCGCCTCGCCCGACCAGACACTGGAGAGCGGGATCAGGTCGCAGAGACTCAGTGACGACAGGATTGGACGGCGAACATCCGCGTACGCATGGCCGGGCAGGCTGCCGAGCCACGCCTGGACCGCGTTGAAATCCTCCACCTTGGACACCAGCCCGACGCCGTCGCACACCCGTTGAATCGCCTGAGCGTTTCTCTCGGCCGCTCGCTCGTCTTCGTCCCACGTGGTGACAGTCAGCGTGAAGTGTCCGAACGAGCAGCAGTCGGCTCCGAGCGCTTCGAGGGCTTCGGTAAGCTCCTGAGATTTGTTGAGCGCGTCGGTGTCGGTCAGTTCGCTCTCGGTCTTGGTGATGAATTCCTTGAGCAGCGTGACCACGTCCTTGCGACGGGCGAACCAATGGCGGCGGAGCCGTTTGAGTTCTCGTTCGGCGGCGTCCTTGTTCATGGGCAGGTAGCGGGCACACCACCGGTACTCGATGGGCAGGTGATTTAGACCGTCGAGCAGGCACGGGATGGTCTTGTCCACGAAAGCGCGGATGGACACGGTCTTCAGGAAGTGCCGGCCAAGACTTGGACTCAATCCGCCGGTCAGCGCGGAGTCGGTCAGGAATTCATCGAGGTAGGATGGCGTCTCCGGAGACCGCACGGACACGCGACGCTCTGAAACACAATCGTGCAGGTAGCTCAGTGTTTCGTTGTCGTCGAGACGGTGGACCTCGGGCATGAACGTGGTCAGGATGTTCAGGATCTGCGTCACCTGCCGTTCAAAGAACTCCGCTTGACGGCGATAGAACGAGTCGCCTTGTTCCTGGCGATCGCCGGGTGAGGTGATCAAAGCATCGGTGGCACGGCGGACCCGGTCTTCCGGTGGCAGGTACGTGAAGGTAAGAAAGTGCGTCGACTCGAATCCGGGTGAAGCCGCCAGTGTCGATTGACGTTCGTCTTCGATTCGCTGGGCGATCGGATGTGGAAACGAGCCGGGTTCGGCGTCCTGGGCACGTCGCCGCGCGGCTTCGATGTGTACACACCAGCCGGAGCCGAGGCGGCGGAGCGCGTTGTTCATCCGCGCCCGCAACGCCATGCGCTCGTGGGGCGTCACGCTGTCCACGTCCGGGCCACGGAACCGGATCGTGGTCTGGAGGCTCCCGTCCTTGTTGAGCATGACGCCCGAGTTGATGAGCGCCGCCCACGGCAGATGGTCGGACAGTCGTTGCGGATGGCGCCGATATTCGCGAAGGTTCAACATTGCAAGACCCTTACCAATCGAGGAACGTGGGTTGCTTCAAGTGGGCTTGGAACACGGGCAGCCAATACGCGTCGCGGCGAGTCAGCGCGGCGCAGAGAGAATAGAGCGCAAGGCCCGAAACAATCCCCAGCCACCACATGCGAAGTCCCAAGATAATCACAAGCGTGATGACCAGTGCCAGGATTCCCAACTCGCGTGGCAACCCGAAAAACAGGGGCGGCTGAGTAGCGGCCAGGTACAATGGCAGTTCGTATCCCTCGATATGCTTGTCGGCGGTCATGTCAGAACGTGGCTCCGGATACTCCGAACAACGTCAACGCTATACTCACCGCAGCCGCGGCGATGGCCCCGCCGAGAAGCAGGCCGAACGCGCGGCGCAGGACCGGGCCTTCGGACCACATCACGGCGAATCCGAGGGCCACGATGGCCAAGACGAGCACGCCCTGCATCACCGGCCCGGTGAAGCTCACCACAAGCTTCTGGAGAGCGCTCTCCCAGGGCAGACCGCTGCCACCACCGCTCGTGTTGGCATGGGCTGGCGCCGTGACGAACAACAGAGTGATTGCCGCCGTGAAGATGGCGTTCAGTCGCCGCGAGGCTGATACTCGTCGATGCATTGTGTTGTCCGTTGGCAAGATTGGTCTCCTTTCGTCTGATATAAACCCAGTACGGCACGGCGCGATTACATTCCCAGGTCTTCGAATTCGTATTCGCCGTTAGTTCCAAGGGATGGGCGGGTGACGCCGGTGACGCGGCGCCCCGCGGGGTGGTGTTCATCCCGCTGGATGAAAACGATCAGGCCGATGGCCCGGGCGATGGTGCGCCGCGGGACCGTGACGGCGACCTCGCCGATGAGTTCCTCCAACCGCTCAAGTACGTGATGCGGCCCGTTCGCGTGGATCGTGCACAGGCCGCCGGGATGGCCCGTGCCCCACGCCTTGATCATGGTCAGGGCCTCCGATCCGCGAACCTCCCCGATCACGATTCGGCCGGGAAAGAGCCGAAGGGTAGCGCGGAGCAGTTCCTCCATGGACGTGCCTGCGGGTGCTGTGGACGCGACCAGCTCAACACGATCAGGTGCTGGGCATTGCAGCTCACGCGTGTCTTCGATGAGCACGACGCGGTCACGACAGAAGGACGGCTCGGCCAGGCAGGCGTTGGCGAACGTTGTCTTTCCTGACCCGGTGGCGCCTGCAATGAGCAGGTTTTCGCGTCGTTCGATGGCGTCACGAAGCGCCTGTGCGGCCCGTTGGGAGAGAATCTCATCGTGAACGAAGTCGTCGAAGCTGAGCACGAACCTCGCGGGTTTACGAATGGCGAAGACGGGACCCTGCGAGATCGGCGGTAGCATGCCCTGAAACCTGGCGTTGGTTCCGGGCAGCACGCCGGACACCGTTGGGTGCTCTCGTGTGGCTTCCGTACCCATGTGCGACGCCACGAGTCGGATAAAAGACTCGGCGCTGCCTACTGACAGCTCGCCGACTCTGCTGCGTCCCCTGCCGTGCGCTTCGCACCAGAGCGTGCCGTCGGCGTTGAGCATGATGTCCGTGACTTTCGGATCTTGCAGGAGCCGATCGATGATCGGTCCGTGGGCGTGAATCAGGCTGGCGTGCCGGCGGACCTGACTCGCCGATTGGGCTTCGACGGGCATCGAGGGTTTTTCCTCACGGATTTCCGGCACTGGGCACCTCCGTGTCGTTGAGGATGGACACGCCCTGGCCGGCGTTGACGTTCACTTGTTCGACCAGCCGCACGAACCGCAGGCGCCCGCTGAGCGAAGCCGCAGCGCGCTCCTGGTCAGGAATCGCGGGTGTGTGGTTGAAGTACGCTCGGGCGAGCTGGGCAACCAGCTCTCGCGTAAGGAACAACTCCCGGCCCAAGGCACGTTCGAGCGTTTCCATCCGCGACAGCAACCGGTTTGACAGGTTGTGAACTTTGGTTTCGACGGACTCTTCGGGCGGCGGCAAGAGGGTCTGCCCGGCCGCTTCAGCGATGATCACGGACACCGGCGTGCCGTTGCGGAGAGAGGCCTTCCTCGCCGCGCTGGCCACTTCCGGCCGCAGACGCACCGTCATCTGCACCTTTTCATACTTGCCTGTCACGTGCCGTTGGTCTCCAGCTTGGCGGTTCATAGGCCGTATATGTCTCCCTCGCCCATGGCAGGCGGCTCGTCCCGTTCCGCTGGTATCACCGCCGATGCCGGCACCCATTCGTCGTCGGCCGCAGCGTCGAAGGTCTCCTCGCTGGCGATGCGCGGACCCTTGGCCCGCTCGCTGAGCCAATCGTGCGGAACGCCCGCATCGGGGCCGGCGGCCGCGTTTCGCGGGGCGTCCACGGTGGATGAATCAGGTGGCGGGAGGATAAGACGTTTGAACTCACGGTCTGCGTAGTACCGCACCCTCGCCGCTCGCATCGGCGGATGCCCGGTGACGAACACAAGCTGCTCGTGGCTGGGCAGCTTGCGCACGTCCCCGGGTTGCAGGAGAGGCCGAAGCTGTTCGCTCTGCTGGACGGTTTCGGGAATGAAACGCAGCCAGCGCTTGTGCCCGTAGCTTTCGCGGTACTCCACCGCGGCGCCGGTCATCTTGCTCACTCTTTCAGCCGTGAGCGTGTCCGCGCAGGCGAACACCGAAATCACGTGGCAGTTGTCGAGGATCGTCTGGTACGGACCGTACTTTTCGACGATGTCGTTGAACGACTGCACGATGATGTGCGCCTTGAGCCCGTATCCGGCCATGTTTCGCAGGTTTGCGGTGAAGAACTCCATCCGGCCCAGCGACGCGAACTCATCCTGTTCGAGAAGCAGGCGGTGGCGCTTGGGCCTGCCGCGGTTGTCGGTGTCGAGGTGCTCCATCAAGGCGCGACAAGTCTGATTCAATAGAACGCGCATGAGGGGTCGAAGGCGCGGAAGGTCCGAGGGAGGCGGCTGGAGATAAAGAGTGACGGGGTGCTCGGCGCAGACCAGGTCCCCCAGCAGAAAGTCCGAAACGGAGACGTTCCGGCAGATAATCTCGTCGGCGTACAGGGCTAGGTGGCCCAGGGCCGTCGCCCGGACACCGGCCGCGAACCGCGGCGCCTGCCCCAGAAGTTCGGATGCGACGCGGGCCACTTCCGGGTGCGGCTCGGGCAAACGTGTTGTCGGGTTCAGACGGTGGGGCAATTCAATCATGTCCCGGAACGCCTTGGGCCACCGGAGAAGCGATTCACGAACCACGCCGAGGTGCTTGCGCTGATCGGGTTCGGTGTAGTTGACGTGGAGGACCAACGCGACGAGGAGTTGGGCGGCGTGCTGGTCCCAGATGTCGAGCTGCTCCTTTGACCCGTCCGGATTGACTAGCATCTCGACGATGTTCTGCGCGTCACGGATTTCATTGGGCCCCTTGCGGATTTCCAGCAGCGGGTTGTAGCGGGCACTTTCCGGATCGGTGGGATTGAATCGGAGGCAGTGTGAGAACCGGGAGCGGAATCCGGCCGTGGCATCCCACAGTTCGCCCTTGATGTCGTATACCACAGCGCTTCCCGGCCAAGTGAGCAGGGTCGGGATGACGTGACCGACGCCCTTGCCGGATCGGCTGGCCCCGACTACCAGTTGATGTTCCGGGCCGTCGTAGGTGAGCAGGCGGCCGCGGAATCGACCCACGACGGTGCCGCTGCGTTTCAGCAAGCCCGCTCGACGGAAGTCTTGAAGATTGGCCCAGTGGTCCGCACCCATCGGACGAACCGCCGGTCGACGCGTTCGGAGCACGAGAACCAGGGCTGCTCCGAACAGGGCGTGAAGGACCACGATTCCGAGCGCGCGTTGAAACACCGTCGGCGCCGCGTCGGCAAGATGCCTGTACCACGCAAGCAGCGACCAGGGCGCGTAGACCCTCCTCCCGAAGATGGTGACGTGCGGGCCGAGAGGAACGCCGCGAAGTTGCACGGCCGTCCACTGCGTGGCCAGGGTCAATCCGACCGACAGCGTGAGCACGTAGATAGCCATGATCCGGATGCGCTTCATCGTTCCATTCCGAACGGCTTGGTTGACCGTCCACCGCGGTCAAGCTCGATCCGGGTGAACTTGGGAGCGACCGATCGGGCGATCACGCGCTGTCCTTTCTCCGCCCACGGGGCCCGGGAGACCGGCGCGGCGAAAACCGAACCCTCAGTTTCGATCAACGCGAAACTGCCGCGATGCTGGTACATCATGCCGCGATAAACTCCGGTCACGGCTTGCCCATCCCGCACGTACTCAACGCCTTTTCCGAGCTTCTGATTACAGTTCTGCGCGAATTCCTTGTGCTCGAAGGCGACAAGCCGGGAAACGGCCGCCTGAAGGTAGGCGATTGCCTTGGCCTCGCGACCGCCACCACGCTTGGCGTACCCATGCTCAACGAGCCAGTCGCTGCGCCTGGCAACAGCATTTTGGACCTGGGCGTTGTGAACGATGTCGTTGGTGGGAACGGCCTTGGACGACTGGATGCGGAAGATCTGGCGGTCGAGCCAGGTCCAGGCGTGGGCCTCCACCTGCTCATTCAAGGCGTGCGCCGCGACGAGTCGCACGTCCGGCCACCGATTGCGCCGGGCGGTGAACTTCTCCAGCTTGTGCCGGTCTACGGCGAAGGCGTTCTCGGAGGCACGAACGACGCCGGAATCCGCCCGTTTGGACAGATTCGTGACGTTGAAACTGAATGCGCGGAGGTGTCGATCGACTTGTTGCTCGCCGGCCTGGGGGTGTTTCGCTTGCAGCCACTTACGATGACGGCCGGTGGAGTAATGACCGTCGCCGGAGAACTCGGCGACGCGGACAACTTCGCGAGCGATACGCCAGCGTCGGTGCGCACTACGACCGACTTCCAGTACTCCGCCTACGCGTGCCGCCTCCAGGGCATCGCTGGCCCAAAGGCGTACGTAGTGGGGCGTGCCCGCGCGATCTTCGAGGACGACGAAGCGCTCGTCGTTGAGTTCATTTGTCGGACCCTTGGCTATGACTACGCCGCGAATCGCGGGCTGCGCCTCGTCGGACAGTTGTTGGTCGCTGACGGCGCGTCGCACCTGCGGGGCGATCGGCGCCGCGGCCTGCCCCATGGCTGCGTAAAGGTTCTTAATGATGTCCTGGCGTGCGCCCAATTCGTTGAGCTGCTTTTGGAAATCAGGTACCAGACGCCACACGGGCGGACGGCCCAAGAAAGTGCGTTTCTCGGGAGGGAGCTCTTGCGCTAAGCCGGCCTGTCCAAGGAACTTCAGGCGTTCGGCCAGCAACTCGCGGGTGATCAGTGCGTAGCGACTGAGTTTCACCTCTTTCATGTCGATTTTGAGGCCATCTGCAACTGGTTGGGCGACGCGGGCGAGCGCACCGTCGATGCTGGTCCAGCGCTCGGCACGGACCTCGTTGGCCACGGCAATCTGGGCTTCTTCGCGGGTCCGTTCGCCTAGCCATTCGGTGGCCACCTCGGCGGCTCGCTGCCGGATACCGTGCGAGATGTACTGCCGCGAAATGACCAGGTCGGCTCCGTCCTGCGCCTTGCCGCGAATAAGCAAATGGGTGTGTGGGTTGTCGGTGTTGGTGTGGTTGACGGCCAGCCATTGCAAGGGTCCCAGATCGCCTTCCACGCGAACCATGACCTCACGCGCGTAGGCCTTCAGGTCGGCCAACGAACGTGCGTTTTCGGGAGAGAGAATGACTCGGAAATGGTGCCGATCCGGTGACCACGACTTCGTCTCCGTTTTCGCATCGAGTTCATCCCGCTTGGCGTCGTAGAAACGGCCGCTGCCTACGTCGCGGGTGACCGCTTCGCGGCTGAGATAGCGCACGTGACGGGTGATGGATGCGCGCCCTTTTTGCGCGGACTGGTGACGCACGATGTGCGTCTTGACCACGACGCGCTGTGGACGTGCGTAATGCTCGAACGATGTTGAACCACGAGATGCCGATGATCTCCCACCGGCGGCAGAACCGGCGCCTTTTCCATGCGGGCCATGAAACCGGTCGCGGCGCTGACCGCCGCCAAGCCCCGGCCGGGCAATTCGTTCGGGTACCTCGTCATTGTTCGGTTTTCGCGGCATGAGTCTCTCCAACTTCTGTATCCAGCGCGAGTTATGTGCGCAGAGAGTCTGGCGACTCCGCGGGAGTCTCTTTAATCACTGCAACAACAAGGAGTTATGGCCGGGCGGAGTCCCGGCTTTTATCTTGCCTTCCGAATTTCCTGCATCCTCTTCCTCATAAAACTGATTTGCATCGAAAACACTTAATCAAGGATTTCCGCCGGCGTGCGTTGACTCCACGACGTCTGCAATCCCCTCGACGTCGGCGTTCCAGGTCCACAACGGCTTACGCACGGCGATGATGTCCGCACGTCGAATCGGGCCGTAGTAGCGGCTGTCGAATGAATTCGGCACCCGCGCGGAGAACACGAAAAACTCGCCGGGCTGCAACACGCGACGGGCACGCCAAACCGGCAACGGTCGCCCCTCCGAGTCAACGGTGAAGATCTGTGCGAGTCGCCGGTCGTTGATGAGGAGCCAATCGCCGGTCGTGTCGATGTGGTCACCTGGCTCGGCGGCAATCGGCTTGAGGATGATTCGATGACGTGCGTGGCGGCCGTCGTCCATCATGTGGGGAGGGATTTGAAACTCCACCAGTCGCCCTGCCGATGGCTCGTCGTCAATCTCGACGTACAGCCCCAGGGGCACGCTCGGTGAAAGGTTCAGGACGATGAACCGCGTCTGCGACGCGTACCAGAGCACTAAGGCCATGCACGAGGCCGTCACGATGGCTGTCCTGACGGCCGATCGCCCGTTCCTCACCATGTCGCCCGACGGTGCGAATTTCGAGGGGAGATCTAGCTTGCGACGCATGTTCATGATTCTTCCATCAACTTCCGCAGGCGCTTCCGAGCGCGGCACAAACGCGCCAGAACGGCCCCCCGGGTGGTATCCATAAGACTCGCCACTTCCGCGGTCCTCAGCCCGAGGAAGTAGTGCATGGCGAGGACGGTCTGATCATCCTTGGGAAGCGCAACGAAGCAGCGCCGCAAGGCCGCCAGGTCGGGATCATGACCGTCAAGACCACGGTTCATTCGTGTCTCCCCAAGTTGCGCTTGCCAGTGACGAAACCACGATCGGGCGCCTTTTGCGGTTGGCGTTGATTGCCCGGCTCATGGCGGTGTCCTTCAGCCATTTGAAGAGCTTGCAGTCGGTTGCGAAAAGCTCCGTCCCGCTGGCAAGACGGGCCATCGCTTCCTGGATGGCGTCGTCGCACTCCGCCCGAAGGGACGAACCGCACAGCCGCCTTTGAAGCCACTTGGTGAGGCACGGGCGGCACTCGTTGTCGAGGCGACGAAACGCGTGGCGGTCTCCACCACGGTGGTCTACGAGCAAGCTGGCGAGCTGCTCGCTCTCGCGAACTTCAGGCGATGCCGGCACGCCCACGAATCGGTTTTCGTGCATGGAATCACCTGCGTTCTTGACAGCGCCGCGGGCGTTGCATTGCTGAACGATTTGGGCGTGCGCCGTTGACACTTATTGCCTCTTACTTGTCGGACAGGGGCCAATGCGCTGGACGACGGCCGCCTGGGCGGCCCACGAGAGTCGCTTGAATGGACAGTGCAGACTGCGCCGGTTCCCCACCGAGATTGTCAGCATAGGAAACCCATCGGACTTCGGTTGCCACGACGGGCGGACGCCGGGCACTGCGTCGAGAAGGAGAGTCGAAAGCAGGCTATCTTTGATGTCGTAGAAACGGCGTTGGGTTTTCGTGTCGGCCGCGAACGCCTTGGCCACGAGGTTGGCCAGGTGTAGGAGTTCGGCGGCAAGGTCGAGGAGGCCGCAGGCGCTGGCCTCGGGCTGCTCCCACCGCTCATTTTGGGGCGTACTTGCGTCAACGGAACCGCCGTTGGATCGACCTCGATTGGCACCGCTGTTTTGGGTGTGGGCAACTTGGATCATGGTTTCGTTTCTCCGCATTCAGAAGCTTTGGTTGACATGGCCGCCTGTGGTTTCGATCATTCCTGATTGACCGGGGGCCACGGCTTTGCCGCGGACCCGCGTCCGAGTCTTCGCGGTTGAAGCGTTTGGCCGGGAAAACAGCGCAAAGATTTCCGGTGCGGCGGGGTCGCGGAGATAAGGTCTTGTGAGGCACTAAGTTACAATCGCCGGTGAGCCGTTCGGCCAAGCGGCGTACGGCATGACTTAGTGAATCGCCAAGGCGGGGTTGTTGAAGGAGGATCCGCCATCATCACGAACCTCGTGGATCGTGCTCTTCAAGGAGACGCCGCGGCCGAGGACTCGCTTCGCGTCGTGGTCTACGATTTGATCCGAGAGATCGCTTCGTACCACGGTAATCGAGAGCGCAAAGGGCACACCTTTCAGCCCACCGCAATCGCCCACGAGATCTGGATGAGGCTGGAGAAGATGGACATGGCTCCGGTCCTGGCGTGCAAAAACACGCCGGCGACCAAGGCGTACATCGGGGCCATGATCCGCAGCTTCCTCGTTAATTGCGCGCGCCAGCGGAAAGCGCGACTAAAGGCGGAACAGGGCCATCAACGTGAACTAGCCGAGCCCGACATCCAACTGGACCTTTCCGCCTTTGCCCCCGGTGCTGAAGCCGTTAGCGCCGATGTCTTCGTTGATGCCGTGGAGCGACTTGCTGAGTTCGACGCGGAGGCGGCGCGAGCGTTCGAGTTGCGCGTGTTCGGAGCGCTTAAGTGGCAGGAAGTCGCCGAAATGATGCAGTGCGCGGTCCGCACCGCCCAACTCGCCCACAAGCGGGCCCGGATGTTTCTGGCAAGAGAGATCCGAAGGAGCATCAAGCCGTGAGCACCAGCCACGAGCTGCACCATCGGGCTATTCCCGTGGTCAACCGCGTTCTTGAGCTGAGTCGCGAGAGGCAGAGCGTAGTCGTTGCGGAAGCCTGCGGTGACGACGATGAACTTGCCGGATACGTGCGCAGCCTGCTCAGGGAGCGCGATAACCTCTCACCGACGGATGACAACGTTAATGTTCTCGAGTTGGTGACTCTCTCGGATGGCGATGACGTGTTGCCGGAGCGACTCGGCAACTACGGAATTCACGGCCGCCTCGGTGCGGGTGGAATGGGTGTTGTCTACCTGGCTGAGCAGGCGAATCCGCGGCGCCTCGTCGCCCTCAAGGTCCTGCGCAGCCGTGGGATGCGGCGAAACATCCTGCAGCGGGAGGTGGAGACTCTCGCCCGACTCCGGCACCCCGGTATAGCCCAGATTTACGAAGCGGGCATCGCATCGACGCCTGAAGGTCCGAGGCCTTTTTTCGCGATGGAGTTCGTGTCCTCCACCGGCGATACGCAGGCGGCGGAATCAGCTGCCGCCGGCCGAAACCTCTTGGACTACGCGTCGCAATCGCCAACCTGGATGATTCGAGACCGACTTGAGATCGTAGCGCAGGTGTGCGACGCCGTAGACTACGCCCACAAGCGCGGCATCATCCATCGCGATCTGAAACCGGCGAACATCTTGGTCGACCATCTCGGACAGCCGAAGGTCATTGACTTCGGAATTGCCATGCTCGCCGGACGCGAGGGAGGCGACGCCCTGGACGCCGCGGCGTTTGCGGGCACGTTGCCGTACATGAGCCCCGAGCAACTCAGCGGCGATGCCGGCAGGATCGACCTGCGAAGCGACGTTTATGCGATTGGTGTCGTGGCGTATCAGATTCTGGCGGGATCACTCCCGTTTGCGGGACTCACCGGCGAGACGAGCACGGACGTCCGCATTCTGAAGCAACGTGAGGCGACGCCTCTTTCCGAACACGCCGCCAAGGTGGGCCGGGATGTCGAGGCCATCGTGGCCAAGGCGATGGCGGAGGTACTCGAGCAGCGCTATCAGACGGCGGGTGACCTGGGGGCCGATCTGCGTCGCGCGATCACGAAGAAACCGGTGATCGCGAGGCCAAACACGCTCGTATACCGAACCCAGTGTCTGATTCGCCGAAGACCCATCATCACTTCGGCCAGCCTCATCGCAGTCATCACCATCGCCGCCGCGATCTTCAGCGCATACCGCCAAAACGCCGGCGCCCGGAACGCGCTTAGCCTGCTGTTGCGAGGGATCGAAGAGGTTGACCCGATTTCGAGCGACGGTACGCCGGCCACCCTCGACAAGATGGTTGCGAGCATCAGTAGCGAATTGGATGAACTCACCGCATTGCACCCGGACTTTGCTGGACGAATCCACGTTGTGCTGGGTTCGTGGCTCATACGGAACGGTTCTGGCGGCGCCGATGCGATCAGCCACTACCGAAAGGGCGCTGAGTATTTCGAGCAGCAATATGGCGAAATGCACAAGCGTACCCTTGGAGCCAAGAACAACCTGGGCATGGCACTGAGCAAATATGGACAGCCGGACGAAGCGGTACCGATCTATACGGCGTTGATTCCGCTGCGCGAACGCTCCGGCGATACCAACGGCGCTCTCGTCACCAGGGGCAACCTCGCAGTGGCGCTTCTGCGCCTCGGGGATCTCGAGGGCGCGATGGAGCAACTCGATGCAGTGTTCCAAGGCTTCCTGGCATTGGGCAACAGGTACGAGGCCTTGAAGGCACGGGGCTGGCAAACAAGAGTTCTAATGGAAGCTGGATACCTCGCAGAGGCGGAGGCGATCCAACGAGAGGTGCTCCAACGAGCGGAGGCGGAAAAACCCGTTCTCAGCGATATTTCGTTGGCAGTGTTGGATCAGCTCACTAGCAACTTGATTGGTCAAAAGAAATGGGCCGCAGCAAAGGTTGAGTTAGCGCGAATGATGCGCGTGCTCGACATGCATACGGCCCCGGACTACAAGCTGCGCCGTGTGTGTCTTCAGAGAACGGTCCAGGTACAATCGGAACTTGGCGACACGGCTGGTCGGAATGCCGCGCGAAAAGACCTTGACATCTGGGAGGCCAAATATGGAAGCGCTCAGTGACGTACAACAGGAGACGTCAAATCGAAGCTGGGCTTCGTATCTCGGCTTGGTGATTCTCGGTTTGGTCCTTGCCGAGTTGGTGGCCCATGTTTTTGTCTGGACGTACGTGGCAAGTGAATTTGAACGGCGAAACAGCACAGCCCAGGTCGCTGCCATCTGCGTACTGGGAGGCCTCACGTTCGTATTTTCCATAGCGTGCTGTTGTCCGTCCGAGCCTCGTTGCAACGCGGCGTTCTGGGGGCGCACATGGCGGCGACTAACTGTCATTCTGATAGGAACGGTACTGCTGGCGGTCTCGCCACAGGTGCTGGTATTCAATGTAATCAATTGGAGCAATATCGCGTGGCGGGCTCTCGTCGTTGCGCCGCTGTGTGTGGTGCTGCTTGCAGGTTGCTGGATCCTCTTTGTTGCCCGCTCCCGGGCCAGTCAGGAACTCAGGTTCGTGGCGGTCTTCGCCGGAATCGGGATAGGCTACGCACTCCTCGGAGAATTCGGGAGTATTTGGCCGCTGCTGGCAATGAGCGCCGTCACGTGGGGCTACATATGGCGGATCAGTCGCAGTCAAGATGAGCAACCCGCAGGGGGCGCCGTTTGGTGGCTCGGCGCCGGCGTGGCCGCGCTGGTACTCGTGCACGTTTTCTTTACTGACTGGCCGTTCGGCTGGGTGGTGGCCTTGCTGTTCACGCTCGGAATCCCTTGCATTTTGATCGCCAGGATGATCATTGAACCCCCGGAAGTCCCCATGTTGGCGCCGAGCGACGAAGGGGCCGTGCCAGCCCTTCCGCGACGGAGAAGCAGGTTCGGCCGTGTGGCGAGTTCGGACGAGCTGTTGTTACTGGGCTGGATCGTAGTGGTGTTTTGGTTATGTTGTTGGACGCAACCTGAGAGGCTCGATGTTGGCGCGCCGCCCAGCGTATCTATGATGCCTGAACCGATTGAGCCCACCCCGGATCTGGCATTTGGTGGAGACAGCTTGTCGGAGGCCGCTGCTCTCTATTCCGCGGAATGGGATCGCTACAATGCGGTGCAGTTCGAGAACGGGATTCGCAGTTCAGTGCATTACTTGATGGAGCAACAATACAGGGAAATGGAGCAAGAAGCGGAGTCATGGAACGCCGTGGTCGGACCGGAAGTGACGGCACGGCAAGTGATCAAATCAACGAGCATGTTGGCCATTATCGGCTTCAGTTGGCTCCATTCGCGACGGGCCAGTCGGAAGAAGAATGGCTTGCCAGACGAAGCCATCATCAACAGCGGCGTTGCGCCTATGCAACGTGCTTAAGCTTCCGTCGCGCACAGATGGCGATAGGACGCCCGGTATTGGGGCCGACTGGGGCGGTCTTCATGCGGTGACGAGGCGGCGAATCGATGGCACCGCGCTGAGCGGCGTCGGGTCAAAATCCTGGTCGCGTTCGATGCGAAGCCCGCACGGTCCTCGGATGCCTTCAAGCTCGGCGAGCGATGAGTAGCCCCACTCGGTTTCGAAGCCCTCGACTATACCAAAGAGCAGGTCATCCCCATCGAATTCGGTGACGTACCAGGTCCAGTTGGTCCATGGGGTGAACAACCTCGCCTGGATGATGGGATCCGGGTCGTTCTGCGTGGCGTAGATGGTTGGTAGTCGATGACGGATTTCGTCGATCAGTAGTTTCATGGTTTCTCCTCCTGGTTAAGGGGCCGCCGGGCGAACCCGGCGGCCGGCGGACTATTCAGCGTTTCGTTGTTCGAGGCACCACGTGTGGGCCAGGTCCGCGAGCTTGGCGACGGCCAGCAGGTCGTCGGGGCGGAAACTCGAAGTGTCTTTCCACTCCTTGCCATCGAGGTAGGAGCGGGTGAGGGTGACGTTGTACCACGCGCCTTTCTCGCCCTTGTTTTCCCAAACGGCTGCTCGGATTTTGCCGATTCGCGCTTCGTGTACGGGTTTGTTGTTGGCCATGTTTGTTTCTCCTTTTGTTGAGGTTTCACGTTCATTTGCCAAAGCTTGCTCTGGTGAACGTGAAACCGAAACGGAGAAACAAAGCCTCGTCACGGCGAATCAAATTGAGCCTTGCCGCCGGAGTGCAGAGCGAATGACACGGGCTTGTCCGTGGCGTGAGCGTTGCCGGCGGCACAACTCAATTCGCCGGACGGGGCGTGCATGGCCGTACAAACTGCGAAGCATGCGAATCGGGCATACCGCGGGCCGATTGGAGGTGAGAAAGGCACGTGGAAGACGTTTCCGTGCCTCGTACTGCGGCACGAGGGAACTTCGAGCAGGACCCGGTACGGACTGGCGCCGGGAGCGAGCGGTATGCGGGGACACGACATCGAACAGCGAAATGCCGAATAGTCCGGTGTGCAGGGCGGCCGGGTGCCCGTGGAAGCGTAACAGGAGAAGGAAGCCAGGAGACAATGCGCCCGCGATGAGACTAACGACGGCGTGAGCCGTCGTCGGTGGAACGGTCTACACGTCGGCCGTGGCGTCTTCGTCGTCGGAGATCGCGGCGAGGATTTTCGAGGCCGTTTTCTGGATGCGGTCGAGGGACTGGGACAGCGTGTCCTTGTCACCCGCGTAGAGCTGGATGTAATCGGATGACGCGGTGTTGGTGTCCAGGCCGATGGCATGGGACACGACAAACGCTACCGCTTCGGCTTCGGTTTCGCGAACCGTTTTCGAGCCGCGAACGGCGCCTTCGCCGTGGTGCAGGAACTCGTGGGCCAGTTCATGTGCCAACGTAGAGAACGTCTCGGCCGGTGATAGGTCGTCGCGCAGGACGATCCCACCACCACAGGAATAGCCGTGTGCGGAACCGATGTGGGCGGAATACTCGACGACGATACCGGAATCGGCGGCGAATCTCTTCAGTTTATCGGTGAATCCGGCTGGGTCGCCGTTGACGGTGGCATGCTCGGGGAGCGCTTCGCCTTCGGTCTGCGACACATCGAAGACGTGGACGACACGAAAGCGGAGAAGTTTGTCGGGCTCGTCAGGGGTGGAAGTCTCCGGTGGTGACTCGTCGGCACGGTTCTTGAGGAACATCGGCGCGAAGATCAGGATGCCTTTTTCGCCGTGCTTTACCTGTCGCCCGAGTTGCTGCCATTTGCGGTAGCCGGCCACATGGGTCGCGTCCGGTCGTTGGGATGCGATGAGCATGATGTTTCCGAAGCTGTAGCGGTGGAATCTGGCTATCGTTGCGAGGTAGGCGACGAGTGTTTGACTCTTGCCCTGTTCGAGGGCGCCTGCAAGGTCGTTCAACGCTCCGTCGATGAGGCTCTTCGCCTGACGCCGTTTCTCCGCTGCTCGGTTCGTGGATTCGATTTGTTGTGCCATCTTTGGTTCCTCCTTCAAGAAAGGGTTTTTCGTTCGTTCGCCCGCCGGTTGGCGAACGAAAAACCCTTTCGGAGGAACCAAGGCGACGAGCCGGCGGCGCGTCGGGTGGCCGGAGATTGCAAGGCCCGTGCAGGCGACTTGTCGCCGACTCGCCGACCGGCGAGGGCGCGGGCGTTGCCCGGCCACCCGTCCGGCCGAAGGACGGAAGCGCGACGGCGATGTCGCCGGTGGCAAAACAACGGGATTCACTGCCCGGAGAGCGAACAGACAGCGGAGAAGCCGGGACGTGAGTAGGCCATGCGCGCAACACTCATTCGTTCAGAGCTGCAACTACGCGCGATTCTGAAAGATACCGAGTGAACGTTATGCCGCGCCGATGGCACAGAAGTAGCACCTTACGCGGGCGTGTAATTCCGACGTAAAGAACGCGACGTGATTCTTCAATATCTCCGCGCGGATGGGGAAACTGACTGTCCTGAAGCTCGATAATGCACACTGCTTCGAATTCACGTCCTTTGGCGGAATGGAGAGTGAGCAGGCGCAAACTCCCATCAGGATGGGCAAAATCGCCGATATCGTCCACGGTCAAGTCGTCGGCGTCGAAATCGCGGTTGCGGCGGATGTCCGCGATGATCTCAGAAGCCGATGTCTCGATGGCGGTTGCCCCCGCCTCCTTAATGAGGCCGTGCTCCCGAAGGATCCCTGTGAAGGCGGGTGCCGCCGCCGCCAGCCACGCAATTGCCGAGGCGTTACGGCTTCGCAATTCACGACCGCAAATGACTAGACGCATGACGGAGAGTCTGCCCAGGCGATCCCAAATGTCAAAGCGGGTTAGACCTTCCGTTTGCTGAACCGTGTGGAATAGCTGAACCTGAACACGGTGCAAAAGTTGCGGTGCGGGTGTGTCAATATAGGCACACAGGTACTCAATCAAACCGGTGAAGAGCCGCGCTCGCCGGTAAGGGCGCGCGCCCGGTCCGGAGACAGGCACCCCTAAACGGCGGAGTTCGCGGGCGATGGGAAACAACATATACCATGCGGGTGCAAGCACGGCTGCATCCGTCACCGCAATACCCTCGCGGGCTAGGAGCGGGATGAACCCACCAACGACGGCGTCGACACCAGAAGCAGCAGTCATGATGCGAGGCCGACTGTGGTAATCTGCATCCGGGCCTACGGCGACCATTGTTGGGTCGCGCGGGCAAAGGGCTTCACCGAGTGCAACGATACTTGAACTGCTGCGCCAGTTTTCATGGAGCGGGAAGTCGGTACGAGCGTCCAGGTGCGCGGCAAGCTCGAACATGCGCTCGGGCTGGGCCCCGGCAAATCCCTGGATGGACTGAAAGTGATCGCCGACCAGAAAGAAGCGGCTCCGACGAACGTCGGCAAGGCGGCGCAGCACCTGCACTTGCAGCGCGTCTGTGTCCTGCATTTCATCGATAAGGATTTCTCGGTAGCGGGAGGACACGCTTTTGGCTAGGTGTGAATGCAGTTCAAACAGCCGAAAGGTCAGGTAGGTAATGCTCGGAAAATCGACGAATTGCCACTCGGCCAGCAGTTCCCAGAAGCGACGTACACATTCGTCTGTTAGTCCCACGTCTGTCGGGATCAGCGGCTCTCCTGCGGCATCGCGGCGAACGCGCTCAAACTCCTGAGTGTTGCCATGCCCGCGCATCGTATCCGCGAGAGCCTGCTGCGCGGCTTCGGCAAACTCGGGGGACTCGGGTGCCGCGACCGCCAGTCCGGACTGGTATCCGCCGAGCAGGCGGTGGTGATGCCGGAGCACTGCTTGCAGGCAAAACGAATGAATGGTGCCGACATCGCAGTAGTCGGCATCGTCGGCACTGATCAGCTTTTTGAGTCTGGCCTCGATCTCGTGGGCAGCAGCGTTGGTATAGGTGATGCACGCTACGCGGCGAGGGGTACAGCGGACGTGTTCGATCGCACGCAGGAGGCGGGCTACAATGGTTCGCGTTTTACCACTCCCCGGACAAGCTACAACCAAGACGTGTCGAGATTCTTCATCAACGGCTGCGCGCTGCGCGTCAGTCAGCTTCATTCCGTCACCCAAGCGATGGCGTCTTTCAGGTACTCCGGCGCATCGGTTGCCGCTTGCATGTGCTTAGACAGCACTTGGGCGAACCGTCCCTTGGATCTCAACTCCGCCGCTTTCAGGATACGCTTTCCGAGAGCGTTAAAGTCGACTGGGTCTGTGTCCAGAGCTTGCCTAAGCCTTCGGGTACGCAACTCCGCCGCGGTGAGGCGCAGCGGCTCAGATATTCCTGCGATTGCCAATTCTCTTTCGAGAGTCGTGTCACATGCGAAAACCTTCACGAACTCGTTCTCGTATTTCCCCAGATTCCGAGGGGCCTCCCCCTCCTCTGCCGGGTCATCATCGCGATCGGTAACGATCGCGCAGCGCTTACGAACGCCATCGGGGCCGAATAACTTAGCGAACGGGGCGAAGTAGGTCCCGAATATCGGCACGACTGCGACACCGTGCCGATCGAGATCAATGCCGCATACGTGCTTCGCAATGGTCGGGACGAGGAAAAGCTCCGCTGGCCCCTCCACCAAGATCACTCGCCGGGCGAAGAGCAGCGTCGATTTGGTGGCGTCCAGATATCGGTTGAGGTCGGCGCGATCTGCACGGCTCAAGTGATTGGCCAAGCGCGGTACGTGGGCGTTGACAACACCATGCGGGCCTAGCGAAAGGACTACATAGTCGTCGATGTCAGTGGCAGCAGTAACGTGCGTGCTGTGGGTGGTAACGATTACCTGGACGGAATGCGCCTTAAGGGTCTCCAACAGGACTCGCTGAAGCTGGGGGTGAAGGTGCGATTCCGGCTCTTCAAATAGAATCACTGCGCCGGCGCATTCGTCAGCCTCAAGTCGGCTCTCGAAGTATTGGAGTAGGAGCGCGACATAGAGAACGTTGTTCAGCCCCAGCCCGTTCTGCCCCGGTTCGAATCGAGAGTGGCTGTCGCTCGACAGCAATAGTGTAAGTGCTCGTTCGATGGCGGAAAACGTGGGACTGCCCATACCGAGGGCGACCGACAGCTTGAATGCCTCGCCGGCGGTGGCTGAGAGACGCTCGTCAAGCAATTCGCCGATGCGCTTGATGGTGTCGGTCGATGCAATCTCCGTGTTTGCGTCCGAGAGGACTTCGACAAGACGCGCCTGTTCGTCGCGCGGCAACTTGAGCGAGCGAATGATTCGGCGAAGTGGCGACTGCCGAGAGGACCTGAGATCGGCGACGACATCGCGTAGCGCGTGCAGGAAGACTACCAAGTAGTCGTTCAAGTCCGAGATACGGATGGTGCGGCCAAAGTCCTCATGCCAATCGATGTTTGACGGGTCCTCATTCCCGCCTCCTGTGATCTCCCAGCGATAGTCATCAATAGTAAGGTCTTCGGCCTCACGCTCCTCAGCTTCAAGTGCATCCCGGGCGGTCGGATTCGGACGAAAGCGGTACGTGAGACGTGCCAAATTCTCCCGTATCTTAAAAAAAGCTGCGAACGCCGACGCATCAACATCATCTTCAAAGTCGCTAAACTCAACTGCGACTACGACGTGAAACGGATGTTCGGCCGCGGCGGGTTCGTTCACATCCGCTAGTGTCAACTGCCGCGCGTAGCCAGGCAAGTCACCATCCAATACCAACCGGAGTGCGTGCAGTAGATTCGTTTTTCCAATGTTGTTCTCGCCGATGATGCAGGTAACGCCCTTGCGCAGCGAAACGTCAATTGTGGCGAGATTCCGGAAATTCCGTACAACAACTCGGCTTATGTGCATGGTGCGTGCTCACTTAGGGCCGTCGATATCCGTTTCTTGCGGAAGTAGCATCACTTCCAGCCCTTCGATTTCCTGCATCGTTTTCCCGGCGATACCCTGGAGGTCGCCGTACATGCCGGCAGTGGACTCGATGACGCCGCGAATCTGCTCCTCTCGCTTGGCCCAGAGCCGCGTCATCGTCTTGCGCTCCCTCTCAAGATCCTCCTGCATGTCGGTGAACTTCTCGACGATGGCCTGCACTCGGTGGCGGAACCGTGGGCCGGTGAGGTACTGGTATACCATCTCCATTTTGGTCTGCTGCCCTTCACCAGCCGTCCTCGTTGCGGCGATGCCGATCAGCGTGTGACGCAGTGCCACGCCGAGCGGAACGGCGCATTTGAACGACGTGACCCACACGCCGTCAATCAGATTGAACGTGTCGGTGTCCTTGGGAAGGGCCTGCGACACGACGACGGCGATCTCGGCGCCGGCGGCGCGCATGTCCTCGCGCAGCTTGGCAAGCCAACCGTCGCTCCAGTTTCTTGTCCGTTTCGATTCCCATAGGATCGATCCGCAAGGCTGGCCGGACGGTCCGAGAACTCGGTGGAGCACGTCGCCGCCGTATTCGCCTTTCGGAACCGGCTCGATCGAGTCGCGCGGGAAGTTCTCGCGGAGGACGGCTTCCAGTTCGAGTTCCTGAATTTCGCCCTGAAGCTGCTGTGACCCCTGCTCGGCCTTGCGAAGGGCGTCCTGGAGTTTGGTCTGCAAGTCGGTGATGGTCTTGTCCTTTTCGGCCAGCTTGAGGCGGGCTTGCTCGTCGGCGTCCTTCTGCGCGGACTCGCGAATCTTTGAGCGCTCGGCGTCAACGGCCCGCTGCATCTCAAGCTCGAACTGCTCCTTTTCCTCCTGGAGGCGTTGACGATCCTGCCGAAGTTCCAGTTCGTTCTTGCGGGCCTCGGCGAGTTTTGTGTCCCGGTCTTTGAGAAGGGCCTCGGTCGCCGCCTTATCCTGGCGGGCCATTTCGATTTCGTCGGCCAACGCCTCGCGGGCTTTCTTGGCCTCGGCTGCGCTGATGCCGGCCCGCTCAACTTTCAGCTGCGCGGCAACCTGCTCGTCGATGGATTCCTGGGCCTTCGCGATCGCCGCTTGCTGCTTCCTGACGGCAGTTTCCCGCTTGCTGACCTCGGATTCCTTTTGGGTAAGGCGTTGCTCATAATCCCGGCGCGTGGATTCAAGCAGCGGAGCCGCGAGCGATTCCGTCAGCTTGATCTCGGTCTTGCAGTTTGGACAAAGGATTGTCGGCTCGGTCATACGGAAATTCCGGATTCTTCAGGACTAAGGTCGATTTTCAGGTACCACCGAAGGTACTGCGCGTCAACCGGTTTGGAACGGTCTGGACCAAGCTGCCCAAACAGTGCCTGACGGCGATGCCTTTGCTTGCTAGCCACCCCACGCCTGAAGGAAACCGATTGCGCAGGTCGGCGGGTCGTGCAAACGTGGGGCGCATGCAGGCAACACCTCTATTCCTCCTGATCGGCGCGTTGGCGTTCGTCTACGCCGGGCAGTATCCGATGCACGCGCTCTACGTCTTGCTCGCCATCATCGGAATCCGAGCATTACGGTAGCCGGGCCCCGAACTAACGCGTAGTTGCCGTTCTTTGCGGCCCGCTCGAACGCGCCGCGTCCGGGCAACCACGTACGTCGTTCAACCTACATGAACTTTTCGGTCTTGTACCGCCCCGGTCGGTACGATACGCCGATCCGTGTGAGATGGCTCTCATCGTCGAAGTTTGGCGTGTGACACGCCGGCAACCGGAGTAGGCGGCCTCACCAGCATGCCGAAAGGTGGCGGATTACCAACCGCCGCGCCGTGCGACCCGTAGAGCCGGATGCCAGGAGACTGGCTTGTCCGGATCGACGGAGGCTCGTCGGAGTAAAGCGTTCTCTCACCAAGAGAATCGTCAATCCCGACGTTCTATCCGATGCCTTGCCGCTTGAAGCGGGGCGACGGAGACACACCCATGACACAGCGGACCGAGCGAAGCTCGGGCATCGCTTAGCGACCAGTGCCGCATCGCGGCATGCGTTGTGTCAAGGGCCGTGTTGGCTGAAGGTGGTGCGTTCCGACGAATCGGAACAAATCCCTCCAGGGGGTCCGGACCACAGCGCGACTTGCATCGCGCAAATCGGGTGGAAGTCCCGCAAGGTTCGTTCAACCTCGGCCGGCGTGGGGAGTGCGCGACGTGGCGACACGCGCGCCCGGACCTGATGATCGGGTTCGGCGACTGCAACGAAAGTTGCGGCGGCGAAGAGCTCAACCACGAAAGGCCCGCAAGGGCTTGCCGGTAAGCTTTGACGGAGACGGTGCCGAACTGCGAAAAGTCGGCGTCGATGGGTAAGCGGGCGCTTCTTGCTTCGGCCTGCTGAAATCGCAACGTAGCGCGATGATCGTGCCGCGTTGTGCAAACGGTACGCGTACGGGAGTACGCGTATCCGGCGCCGGACCTGAGAGGAATCTCTCTAGCGACGTGACCGTCAAAGCGATAGTCAACACTAATCCGGGAACCACTGCGGCTACCGGGGTGGTGCCCGGTGCCTCGTTTGATCGACGGGGTGCTTCAAACGCCGCAGTGGGGGAGTGTGACCTAAGTAGGAGCGACGCGTCTGTGACGTGTCGGCGAGGCGGCTGCAAGGCAGTGGCCGGCTCGTTCGCGATTGCGGGTGGTGCCGCGATCGGATGCGACGACGAAAGGGTTGACGGGTTTCATGTCACCGCCCGACGGTGAGGCTGGCGTGGTCCACGCGTGGACTAACGCCGGCGTGGTTTTCTTGAGCCATTTCCCTTGGGTACAGCAGATTGCTCCGGGAGGAGTGATCCGCTGTGCATTGTGGTAAGCAAAAACGTGCGCTACCTCCATGGAATGCGCAACCGCAAGACGGGAAGCAAGCAGTTGCAACTGCGTGCCCGCGGCGTTGCGCGTCCGGAGGTGGCCGGTGAACGAAAGGAGGTTCGCGATGAAGGTGGCTGTAAGCGATGCCGGCCCGCTTTGTGTGGTCGGTGAGTGTCGAACCGGAGAGTGGCGATGGCCGCGAAGTTCGACCTGGGACGCGTGATGATTACGCGTAACGCGGCAAACGTGCTGCCGGCCGGCGCCGTACAGACGGCGCTGGCCCGGCACGCCGCCGGCGACTGGGGTGAGGTTGACCCCGAGGACGTCGCGGAGAACGAGCTGTCGCTGCGTAACGGGTTTCGGTTGCTGTCCGTCTACCGGGCTGGCGACACGAAGTTCTGGATCATCACCGAGGCGGACCGATCGGCGACGACGATCCTGCTCCCGGAAGATTACTGAGGAGGTTTTGCAGGTCATGGGTTGGTGGCGTACGGGATCGGGCGGTGTCATCGGCGATGCGCCGGCCAACATACTCGAAGAAACCGAGAGCGGGTTCGGCACGCCGGACGAGGTTCCGGCCGAAATGCTGAGCCGCATTCGGCGCGAGTATCAGGAGGCGTTCTCGCGTGACCCGACCCGCCAGGAGCTCGTCGAGTTGATCGAGTTCTGTTTCGGTACGAAAGGAGGTTGATTCAACGGCTTCAGGAGATTGTGCCGCAAACAGTCTCCACCCTTTGATGGAGGGGCATTTGCATGGAAGCATATCGATATGAGGCGGCGAGCATCGCTGGCTTTGTCCAGCAACTCGCGGTGAGTCATCTGGTCAACGGCTATCATTTCTACGTGCCGGGGCGGATTCCCGAACACAAGGATCCGATGGCCGTCGACCGTAAGCTGCTGGAGCGATACGACATCGCCGTTTCCAAATGGACGCGCTATCGTCGTAAGAAACTGGGACAGGCCAGCGTGCAGTACCTTCGATTTGAGCGGTTTTTCCTGTTGCTCGCAACGGAAGGGCAACACCGTCTCTTTGAGGACGAAGCGAAGGTTATTCGCAACGCCGCCCGCGGCCAACCGATTCACTTCGCCGGCTATTCCATCGGACTCTATAGCGGACGGGCCTCTGTACGCCTTTCGCTGGAAACCTACCGCAAGATCCGCGGCGAGTTGCTGCGATTGTCGACACGAATCGACGCGGGCGCGATCGAACACCAGATTCGTCACATGCCATACGAGCCGTATGCGCCCGTACGTCGGCAGATGTACACGATCGTCCGGGCCGTCAACAAGCAGCGCAAGACCGCAGGGCTTGCTCTGGTCGACTGGAAGTGCGTACGTTCACGGCGGCGTGTCGTGCAAGCACTGCGGCCATCCAAGCTCGGCCAAGGCGCGTAAGGAAGCTGGCAATAGGTGGTGAACGGGCCCGGGCGACCGACGATTCGGCCCGGTGTACCCCGAGTCGAATAAGGTTGCATTTGGTACACGTCCTGTGGCAGGCTGAAGTCATGGGACACCTACAGCTTCATTGGGAACGCGACGGCCCCCGCTACTATCTCGAAGGCGAGCCGCTTCATGCCGGTGACATTGTCGAAGCCTGGACGCATGACGGCCGATGGACCCCGGCCCGCTTTGAATACACGTGGGACTCGGAATTGCTTGAGATCGAACCCTTTCTCTTGGTGCCAAAGCCCGATGGCGGTCATCAGCTCGTGGACAGGCCCGCGGCTTGCCGCTGGCCAAACCGAGTTCATACATCGTTGTGGGCTGCAAATCGCTAAGCCGCGTCAGCCGCCGAAGGCCAGTTTCAGACTTTCAACCAGGAGCATTATGGCCGCGGTAGCGGATGCGACGACGCTGCCTCGCGATGCCTTGCCGCACGGCAGTCGGCCCGAGCCATATCGGCGAAACCCTCGTGGAACGGTACAACGTATCCGTCATCCGGCTTGGGGCCTTTCATCATGCGTGAAGTGTGCCGTGCGACCAACTCTTCGTCAGGTGGCAGGCTGGGGATGTGAGTTTCCTCAAATCGGGACGTCGTGCGAGGCACTCTCGGACACGGCGATTCGCCGCTTGTCGTAGATCTGCGTCGTGGTGACGTGTTGATGGCCGAGCAGATCCTGGACTTTCCGCATATCGACGCCGGCGCCGAGCAGCAGCGTCGCCGTCGTGGCGCGTAGCGAATGCGGCGTGTAGATGCACCGCGGTGCCGTCGCTTCATGAGGCGCCGCCTCTCGCTTGATCGCCCCCGGGAGGCGGCGCAGATACCCCATGATCAAGTGATACATGCCCATTGGATGAAATGGCCGATCGGCGAGCCGATCGCAGTTGGACGAGACGCGGGGTCGAAACAGCGGCCCGCCGGTGAGCCCGGCTCTCTCGATGTACTCCGCGATCGCTTCGGCGGCGGTGAAGTGCAGGCCGATCGTCCGATGGCGATGGCCTTTTTCGCTCAGGCGGATCGTGGCTTCCTCGCCGTCGCGGTGGAAATCGCTGACCCTGAGTCGGCACCCGGCGCTGATTCTGGCGGCTGTGTACAGGTAAAACTTCAGAATCGCCCGATCGCGGGCCTCGACCAGCGTGTTGCCGGCAGGCATGCTCATCAGTTGCCGTGCACGCGTGGCCGACAGCGCCTTCGTGTCGTGGAGCGGATCGTTGGATTCCCGGCTGATGAACTGCGCGTGGGCGGGGTTGGGCACGGTGATCGGCAGTCGAAGCTCGGCGGCCGTTGCCGCCAGGAACTTGTAGAAGCTCGATACCGACGAGATTCGCCGGTTGAGCGTCTTCGGTGCCGCGCCGCGGGCGATCAGGTCCTCGCGAAAAGCCTGAACGTCTTTTACCGAGACGGTGTAAATCCGCCACGATTCTCCGGGCCAATCGAGCCCCATGAAGCTGATGAAGCAGGTTACGTCCTGACGATAGGCGCGTTGCGTGTGCGGGCTCCGTCGCCGTGCCACCCATGCTTCGAAGAGGTCGGACACCGACGTGTAGAACTTCTCGACCCGACGACGAACCTCCGGCGTCGCGTGTCCAATTAGCATCGGCGGAAGACCCCGCCGCACGTCGTTGCACGGCGCGGTGTGATCCGCAACGATCGCGCTCCTGTCATCGCTCATGGGTCGCGCCTCCTTGCACGTTGGTGTCGGCGCCGGGACGGCACTCTCGGCGGGAGAAAGATTGCCCGTTGTGCCTGCGGTTTCCGCGTTTCCGCCCCGCGCCGCGGCTGATGATAGAATCCGTTATCATAAGTCGCGGTCTCGGCGCAAGTGGGGTCCGCGGCCGGTCCAATCCCGCACGTCATCGGTCGGCTTTATCGACTTGGAATTCGGAGCGTCGTTGTTCTCGTGCGCTGCGGCGCCGGGCCGCGCCGGGCGGTCGGGTCTGATCAGCCTTGTCGAAGGAGCTTCGCATTTCGCCGCCCGAGTCCCGACGAGGTGCGGCGGCTCTTCGGCGTCGTCAGGAATCCCAGGCACCGCGCCCTATTCATCAATGCGCATGCGGCCGGCCAGCGGATAGGGACATCTTGGCGTCGGGGGACGAATCACCGCAATGCCAACCAGCGGAAGCGAGGCTCCGGTGGGAAGGGCTGAGGGTCGGCGCTTGATCTCCGGACCGTAAGTATGCGATTCTTCCAACATGCAGCAGACTGCACGAAGCGGTTGTATTGTCCTGATCATTCTTGTCAGCGCGAACGGTTGCGACATGCGACTTATGTTGGCCGACTCCGCGATGTACCGGGAGGATTACGCAGCCGCATGCCCGATTTATGAACAGGAGGCGACGCGTGGAAACGTCGAAGCACAAAACAACGTCGGAACTTGCTATTACTACGGTTTGGGCGGGTACGCCGTTGACAAGGACGCCGGCCAGCGCTGGTGGATACAAGCCGCGCGACAAGGCGATTACGTCGCACGAGACAACTTGTTCGCAAACGGCATCATGTGGCAGCGCCTCTTCGAGGTTCCGCCATCTGACATGCCACCCAAGTAACGCATAATCATCGAAGAGGTTGAAATGAAAACATCACCGGTCCGTATCATCGTCCTCCTTATCACGCTTTCAGGTTGTTCGGTTGTCATGGCGGCCAGGGGCGAGCGCCCCCCAGACCTTTCGGCGATTCGTCCTGGAGTATCGAAGACCGAAACAGAGTTAGCACTGGGTACTCCCGACTCGACGATTCAGCACCAACACGGAAGCACCAGCATCTACCAATTCGAGACGGACAATGAGCCAAGCCCAGGGCGAGCCGTCGCTCACGGCGCTTTGGATGTCCTTACGCTCGGAATCTGGGAAGCAATTGGAACCCCGATTGAACTTGCTACAGGGGAAAACGAGATCCTTGTTATCGAGTTCGACAAGGACGACCGAATCGTCTCAGTGAACAAGTCAGCGCCGAAGAAATAGCCACGACGAGCCGGGAAGTTGGCGCCTAATTCACAGCCACGAGAAGCGGAGCAGCCGTAACTACAACGCGCACTTTCATGGCTGTGACCACCACGGCGAGCCGCTTGCCCCCCGTGATGCCCGTGTAAAGCAGGTCGCGTTGCACCATCATGTAGTGCTGCGTGTGGACGGGGATCACGACGGCGGGGAACTCGCTGCCCTGGTGTCTCTTGTGGATGCTCATCGCGTACGCAGGCATCACCTCGTCAGGCTACCCGAAGGGATCGCAGACGCGAATGTCACTTGTTTCTTTCAGCGATACACGGGAACGCGAACGAGATCGGCAAGCGATATCCTCGTAGCAAAATACCGGTTTCCCCACAAGGGCGCGCCGCTACAGCCGACCTTGCAGTGCCTCGAAGATCAAGTAAGTCAGATAGGCATCCTCGCTTGCATCGTGCATCCCCGACTTGTCAGCCTCGACCCCAAGGGCCTCTAGGCAGGCGGCGATCGAGTACTTGAGGTCCTTGACTCTCGTCGACAGAACTCGAATCGCATGGTCACGCGGTGATTCGTGCCGGTGGTCATACGGAGCGCCCAAACGCCATCCTTTGAAGAGCGCAGCGGTGTCGATGAACGCGGATGAGTTGGGCTCCCGTACGCCGGCGCGCCGGCATTCCGCTCGCAGGAATCGAAGGTCGAACATGTGGATGTTATGTCCCATGCACGCCGGCGCCTCCCGCATTGCGGCGAGAAGGCGGGTCAGGCTCGCCTCGGGCGTCGTCCCGTGTTTCCGCAGAGCTTCAACCGTGATGCCATGCTTTCGCTGCGCCTCGGGGCGGATCGGGACATCCTGGCGCACGAGCCAACCTGTGCGATCCACGACTTTACCTTCCGCTACCCGGCAGAGCCCGACCTGGATGATCCGATCGCGATGACAGTCCAACCCGGTAGTCTCGAAGTCGAAGACCAGGTAGGAGCGAAGGGCCTTCATGGGGCGTCCGGATATGATGCGCGGAGCCCGAACGCCGGTCGGCCGGGTGCTGATGTTCGTGGCGCTTTTTTCGCTGCGGTGCTCGATCGGATTGGCCAGATTGCGGCAGAGTCGTACGGCTTCGTCGAGATTCAAGACGTCCCGTATGATTGCGGTATCGAGCAGCTTGTCGGACAGGAACTCGTCATACTTCCTCCTGAGCTTAGGGAGGACGTGCTCAGCAACAGATTCGGGATCGGGCTTGGCCGAGAGTACTTTCGCAAGGGCGGTTCCGACCTCGGATTTGGGTAGGGCGACCTCCAAACCCACACCGCGGTCGATCACGTCAACCCCGATCGCACCCAGCAACGCCGCCATCGTGCTCTGCGTGTTCGTTCCAGCCCAATTGAACCAAAGTGACTTTCGGTCGTCGATCGCGACCACGGGATCGGTGAGCATGCCGGCTTCTTCCGCCGTGCGGCGCGCGCGGGCCAGCAAGTCGGATGCCGTCGAGTTGAGGTAAACGTATCGATCGCCAGAGTGCAAGACATCTCGCATAGTCTCACGGATCCGGCCATGCACCGCGCCGACCCCGCCCATAAACAACGGGCGCTTCTTGCCGCGCGCCGGCTCAACGAGAATCTCCGATCGGTCATAGTCGACGCTCACCACCTTCCAGCGCCGGCCACCCAGCAGAATGTGGTCATCCACGCTCGGTGACCCGAGAATCGGCACCGTTCCGATCAAGCGCTGTCCGGTGGTCACGGTGAACTCCGCCGGCGTTTGAAACGCTGCATAGAAGTCGCGTCCGGCGCGGATTCTTTCCCCTTCCAGGCCGAGGATCAACTCACCGGTTGCGATCTGCTCCGCGATGTCAGCCCGGCCAAGACACTGCAACAATGCCTTGAACAAACTCAACTCGATGTCCCGGAAGGCGCCGAGACGGATGAGCCGGGCGTGGAGTTCGGAAGCGGTCGTCCCCCCGGTCTCGGCGATGACACTGATGATTTGTTGGGTCAGCGTGCTCAGGTCGCATGTGGCGGGTGTCGGCGGTTCGACCCATCCGCTCAGCAGCAGCTCCGTGGCGGCAATCGCCTGTATCAATTCGAGGTGCAGCCGATCAAGAAGACTTCCATCGGATCCGGGGTCGCGACAAGCGATGTATACGCGCATGATCCGGGGATCGTCATCTTTGCGCCCACTTCTTCCGAGGCGTTGTTTCAGCGACGAGACCGACCAGGTTGCCCCAATCTGACCGACCGTCCGAACGCTGCCGATGTCGATACCCATCTCAAGCGTACTCGAACAGATTGCGGTCTGCCGATGGCCGTCCTTCATTCCGGCCTCGGTATCTTCCCGGATTTCACGGGAAAGCGAACCATGATGCACGAGGAAGGATTCCGGCAGGGCATCGCGCCGTGTGATTTCGTTGCAGAGGTCGGCGTAAACTTCGATGTCGCCTTTGGCATTGGCGAATACCAGGTTGCTGGAGCCGCGACAATGTTCCACGAGGTCTTCCGCGATTTGCCGCATCACGTCGAGTTCGCCCGAGTCTTCGCGTGCATCCTCAGCGACAGCCAGCTCAGTGGACGGCTCCGAGACATAGGCATGCAGACGATATCGGAGCTCTTTCCCGCCAGCGTCGTCGCGGATGACCGCAACGGTCTTCGGTTTGTCCCGGTTCACGTATCGCTGAGCGGCGATCATTTCGCCGAGCGTGGCGGACAATCCCACCGTGCGAAACGATCCATCGGATGCACCCACGACACGCCGCAACCGGCACAACAGGCTCTGCAAGTGGATGCCCCGTTCACTGTCGAGGAAGGAGTGCAGCTCGTCGATCACCACGTACCGCAATCCGCCGAACAGGCGCGGCAAATGGGACGACCGATTGACGAAGAGCGATTCGATGGACTCGGGTGTAATGAGAAGGACGCCGGCCGGGTTCTTGAGTAGGGAGGACTTGGCGGCGGCGCCGACATCTCCGTGCCAACGATGGGTCGGAACGTCCACGTACTGACAGAGATCCTCGATGCGCTGAAACTGATCGTTGATCAACGCTCGAAGCGGGCCGACATACAGTGCGCGGACTGAGCTTGGCGGCTCGTCGGATATCCTCGAAATGATCGGCAGGAACGCCGCTTCGGTTTTTCCACTTGCGGTTTCTGCTGCAATCACCACGTCAGCATCGGACTGCGTTATCGCGCGAATCGCATGGACCTGAATCGGTCGTAACTCCGTCCAGCCCATGCGCCAGAGCTGGCGCTGCACGCCACGAGCAAGCAGTTCGAACGCGCTGGAGACGTCGCTTGAAGGTGAGGCCGGTTGAGAAAAATCGTTGGTATCCGTCATCGCTTAGAGCTTGAAGCTGGCAAGGTCGTCATCACCTCGCGTAGCAACAGGTTCGTCGTCCGGACCATCCTCCTGCTCCGGGACGCTCGCGTAAGGATCGGTCGCGTCCGACGCCGTTGTCTTGATAGCCCCGAGCAGCGTACGCCAATCCGCTTGTTCATTCTGCTCAAGCACGTTGAGCAGGCCAACGAAATCCTTCACCGTCTCGCGCGGGGTCAGGAAGTAAGCCGCTCCCATCCGTTGGTTGCAGTCTTTGAGGAATGCCTCGATTGCCTCGTCGGGCAGCGCATGGTTGGTGTCGTCCGCCTTCGCATGCACCCGGCGGATGTTGTGCAACAGTACGTAGCAATCCTCGGGCGTCAGGCTGGCAAGCGACAGCACGGGGCCGGAGAAATCAACGACCTCATCCGATGCGAACCGGTTGGGTGCCAGCCGGGTGGCGAGTGCCTCGTAGCTGAATAGCCCGCGCCGCTTGTCCATCAAACAGTCGTCGGTTGCCGCGAAAATGAAACCGAGTCCCTGCACCGATCCCTGCAGGCAGTCGTTTAGGATGCGTAGAATCGCCTCGTAGTTGTTGTTCCGGGCCGTCTTGTTGTTCAATCGATGGGACAGCACGACGAGTTCATCGATACAAACCACCAGCCCGGCGTATCCGGCGATGCGAACGAACCCCGCCATGAGTTTCAGGTATTCGTAGAAGGAGCTGTCGTCAATGATCGTTCGGACACCGAGATCCTGCCGGGCTTCGGTCTTGGTCGTGTACTCTCCGCGGAGCCAGCGGATCGCGGCCTGTTGCAGCGCTTCGTTGTGGTCGAGGAATCCACGGTAGTATTGCTCGATGACCTTCGCGAAATCGTGTCCGCTCACCAGCTCTTGCAGCGGTTTGCACGCATCGTGAAGACGGCGTCCAACGTCCTCGGCCGTTCCGCCGGAGGAGGATACTTCGTGAGCCAGATCGGATACCCACCGTTCGATCAGGTTGGGAAGCGCGCCGCCTTCGGGCCGGCTCCGCGAAGCGATGTTCCGCATCAACTCGCTATAGAGAGTTCGCGCCTGTCCACCGGTGCCATGAAGGCGACGCTGCGTTGTGATGTCGGCGCTCGCGACGACGAGTTTCCGTTCCAATGCGACTGTGTGGACGAGGTTCAGGAAGAACGTCTTTCCTGAGCCGAACCGGCCGACCACGAATCGGATAAACGCCGCGTCATTCTCCACCTTTGCGAGATCGCTGAGCAGCGCGTTCACCTCGTCCTTGCGACCGACCTGGATATGATGAAGCCCGATGCTGGGAACGACACCTGCCGCAAGGGAACTCAAAATCGCCGACCGCTCGCGCCCCGTGATTCGTGCACGCATGCCTTAGCCACTTCCTTCCAGCAGATCAAGCTCCAGTTCCACGTCATCCTCACCATCGTACACGAGTTGGGCGCCGAATTCATCGAAGGCCCACTCGTTGATCGATTCGATCGCCCCGCTCAGCATGTGGCCATGACGCCGCGCGAGTTGTGCGGCATCCTCCCGGGTCCAGCGCTTCTTGGTGACAAGCTCCGTATAGAAAGCCGCGAACCGCGCGGGCGGTAGTTGTGCGGACGTGGCTGAGGGATTGGGAGAATCGATGGCTGTTGTCGGTATGCGTGGCGCATCGTCGTTATCGACCCGAGGATCCATCACCGCAACAAGATGGTCGGATTGCACTTCAGTGGGAATATCCATCGCTTTCGCCAGCAGCGCACTCACATCCCGGGTCTCATGCATGATTCTTGCGATAGCCTCACGATCCAGTTGGATCTCCGCATCCGCTGCTCGGGTGAGTGGGATGGGTTCCCCGGCCTCGCGCGGCCGTCCCGGTGTCACGCTGACGGGAGCTTCGGCTAGGTCAGAGGCGAGTTCCTGGAGCATCGCGTCGAGCCCCTCGGATGTCAGCCCGAGAGACCGGAAACACTTGCGAAGCGCCCGCAATTCGCCCTTGGTGATGACACCATCGCAGGCAGCAACACCGATCAGCAGCTTCCCGACCGACCTCCGGCCGCTCTCGGCTACGACCTCCTGCAGCCGTTTGCCCAGGCCGGCGATGTCCGAACCGGTCTTGATGAGCAGCGTCTGCAAGGCCTCCAATCGCCGGCGCTCATGGTCGTTGAGTTCGAATCCGTCCTCGATCTGATCCCGCACGCGGTGCAGTTCCTCATCATCGACATGCCCGTCGGCTTCGGCCACGGCCAGGCCGAGTCGCATCATGCAAGCGGCCCCGCCGTAACGCTTGTAGTCGGGATCGCCCTCGTAGGCCTGTGGAAATGCGGCGATCAGCGAATCGGCTTTGTAGCTCTTCCCGGTCAGACGCGGGTCGGGCTCCAACGCGAACCCGATGTGCTCGACCGTAGCGGCAATCGCTCGACTTTGGCCAATCGTAAGGCGATCGCCTTTCTCAACTTGCATCGCACGAGCAAGTTCACCAGCCCGGACGAACACGTGTCCGTCCTCATCCGCACTTTCTGCGATCAGATCGCAGACGGCGTTGTTCTGGGGATGTTCGAGCGAACGGCGGAGTTCGGGCGGCATCGCTTCCCACGCTTTGGCCGTGAGCGGAGCATCAGTCTTCTCACGGGTTACGGCACTCAGCTTTCGCAAATCATCGATGCAACCGTTCCAGATCGAAGAGAGCAGCTTGAATTGACTGGGGATACCAAGGGCATTCGGGACCGCCAGCGAAGCGTGATCGATCACGGCGCTCGCGGGGCGGTAGGAGATATGCCGCTCCCGCTTCGAGGTCCGTAGCGGCAGTCCCTCGGTGAACTGCTCCTGGTACCGTTTGGCGAACAACACACGGAACTCGTCGCCAACTCGCTTGGTGACTACGCTTCGCTGCGATTGCGGTGATTGCTCAGCGACGGCAAACGCAAGCCACGAAGGCAAGGGTCGCTTTCGAGAAACGCACCAAGCCAGCGCCGCGGCGAGCTTCTCTTCGTTCCATACACGCGTCAACTCCGCGAGCCTTTGGACCCTCTTCTGCTTGATCTCGTCAGGTTTGTACGCCGCAAGAAACCACAGGAACGCCGAGCTGTAGTTCATGAAACTGTTTCGACCACGCTTGGGGCCGTATTCTTCGTAGACTTGGCGAAGCCGCTGCACCTCCTCGAACACCGTCTTGTGATCCGCGTCATCAACCAGCGCGCGCCGCTCCAAGCCGTAGTAATAAACGAACAGGTAACCATCGGTGTTGGGCAGCTTGGCGCGGTCGGATGACAACCAGTCAAGGTAGATGTGCCGCTGGGCCGAGTTCATCCGGGCGTACCAAGGCCAATACGGCAGATCGTCTGCCTCTGAATCTCTCGCGATGGGCAGGGACCGATCGATCTCCGAAGGGTCAATTGCCGAACCGCCGGGGCTCGACAGGTACGTCAAGGGGTGCGCAATCTCAAAGCCCTTTACTTGAAGCACGTCACCATAACCGAGCCATTTCGGTTTAGACTTGTGTGACGGCGCTGCCATAACGCGCCAATCGGAGTCGATGCGATCCGCTCGACTAGCGGTCCGACGCTGTGCGGTTCGGTCCCCGGCGCCAAGCAGAGCCGAAAGCTTGTCACGGACACCCAGGAGTACAACCGCTACGATGGCGATTAGGACGATGAGGATGGTTTCGGCCATACGATCACCTGTTGCCCATGCCCGCGCGCCATGATGTGGCACATCACCTTCGGGACATGTTCGGACACCTCCGTGACGACCGCCGTGCAGTTCACGCTCCGGCCACCATTGATCGTTCGTAACCACAGCCCTGGAGTTGCTCCATCGTACACCGAAACACTCCGGCGTCACGCTTCACCCCGGTTGGGCCTCGCAATCGCGAAAAATGCTGCCCCAGAGCCCGATCAAGACGGCGCCAGATTACTGAACGTGGCGACGTCGCTCAGGTGATCCATCGAAGGGGTCCATCGGTTTGGCCCGTTGACCGGTTGGGCGCCCCCAAACACTTCACCCGGGCGCTCGGCGTTATCGTGCAGTTTCCACACCTCAGATAGGCGCCGCCTCATTAAAGTAGTACCAAGCGACGCTTGCCAGTGATTTGTTTCGCTCAAAGTGAGACAACTCGCTTCGTCGAATAAGGGTGTCGATCCTCGGTCCACGGGATGAGTCGTTGCGGTCTTTGGCGGCGAAGACCGCTTGGGCGCTGCCCAGCAGCTTCTTCCGCCAGTCGTACATCTGGTTGGGCGAGAGGCCTTCGCGGCGGCAGATCTCCGCCGTCTTGCGTTCCGATTGCAAACTCTCGATCACGATCCGGAGCTTCTGCTCCGGCGTCCACTTCCGACGTTTCCGGTTCGTGCTCATGACGGTCCTCCCGGCGGCGACGACGCCATGCTACCCGACCCGACCGCCCTCTTCCCCCCGGAGGAGAAAGAAGGAAGGAGGGGGAGTCTGAGGGGGAACCTGCGTACTCTGGTTCCCCCTCAGGCGGAGGCGAAAACCGTCCCTTGTTCGAATACGCCGATTGGCTCACTTGGCGTGAAACGTTTCACCAGATGCCACTACTCGATCCGGGAGGCCACGGATTCGAAATGGGGCGTGATTGCGGTAACCTTTTTTGCCTACGATAGTCACGTCGCCGGGCGAATCGATAAGTTGCGCTGTACCGTCAGGCGGCTTTTGAGGATCCCAATTGCGTTACGCGGCCTGGTCGAACGTGATGTCCCGTACGGGTTTCCGGCGGGCTAGCAATCGGGCCAGCACCGCGTCCGCCTCGTCGATGCGGGCGAACCAGCGGCGTTTGTAGTGGATGGTCTCGTCGATGAATCCGTAACCGCGGATCTCGTCCTTGTTTCCGATGACGCCGTTCAGGACAAGCTCGACGACGCTCTCGCTGGATACGACCGAAAGCGTGATCCGCCATCCGTTGTCCAGTTCGATCACTCCACCGGCGTCGACCAATTCCAGAATCTCCTCGGCGGTCGAATCGGCCAGCGGATTGCCGATACCGAGCCTCTGCTTGACCGGCCCAACATCCTTGGGACTCAAGTTGAAGCCGACAAGGGCTTCGCCATTTTCAAGGATCGCCCGGGCGACTTTGGTGTTGTCGATGCCCTGCCCGCCCATGATCTTGTCGTAGATCGGGATGATGGCACCGCTCAGGACGTAGAACTTCTCCGTGGCCGTGGCGGGGGTGCTGGCATAGGCCGCGTCCCACCATTCGCGTGCGGCGTCGTTCCCGACCTTGGTGTACTTCGCGGCAAGCTCGTGCCGTTCAACGACAATCCGAGTGGTTCGCTTGACGCCCATTAGCACCGCCTGTCGTAGCGAATCGTCGTGATGGGCGGACACGGCGTAGACCGTCCCGCCTCGGATGTTGCGGTAGAAGCCCTCGACGGCGAACCGGCACCGGGCGGTATCGAACTCGTGCCGCTCAACGTCGATCTCGCCTTGCAGTTCGTGCAGGACCGTCCGTGCCCCCGACGCCTCGTCTGTGTGAAGGGTCTGCGGGGGACAGGCGCTTCGCAGGTTCCTCGCCCTAATCTCCGACACCCCAAAGTCGAACGCTCCGCGACGTTTGGCGGCATCGACGGCCTCGACGTACCGCTCATAGAAAAGCTCGAAAACCGCATTCTGCTTTTCAACCGGAAGCACCATGATGCGATTCAGAAAGTGATTGACCTTGCGTATCAGGCTCTCGCGTACCGCCGTCTTGTCCTTGTCGAGCACGCCCATCCGCTCAAGCTCACGCACGCCGAGTCCCGCGTCCTTGTGCCGGTTGTGGGTGATCTCGCCGTAAAGGCGTGCCAGTGCCGCGGCACCGTACTGGTCGGTAACATCTTCCGGGCGGAACAACACTCCGCCAAGGGATTGTCGCTCGCCTTTGGTCAGTGCTCCCAACGCTGCCAGTCGCTTCGATACGGCGTTTACCTGCCGCTTCTGGCCGGCAAGATCGAGTAACACCAGCCGGATGATCGGGGCCGACACCTGATGCGAGCGATGCACCCTGCCGAACACCTGCATCTGCTGATCCGCCGACCACGAAAGCTGAAACGCGTAGAACACCCGCCGCTCGTGGTTCTTCGCATCCACGTCGGCGTGCAAACTGATTCCCGTAGCTCCGGCACCGGATACGATGGCCAAGCGTTTCGTTCCGTCCTGGAACTGCCGCGTCTCGTGTTCGTTCAATCGCTTGGTTCCGACGCCACTGATCTTGCGACGAACGTACTTGCCGCGTTCGAAGCGATGCGAGCGTCCGGTGATCTCGGCGACGTTCTCCGGGCCGAAGTGATCGACAAGCGTGTCGATGGGGTTCTGCGGGAAGTCGAGGTCCGCAACCCTGTCGAGTAGTTCCGCCTGCTTGGCTACGTTCTCGCGGTTGATCTCCGGGTTGCCGTTTTCATCTTCCACCCGGACGGATTTGACCTTGCCGGTCTTGGGGTCGGTCACCTCTTGGTACTGGTGAATCGGGAATTGCTTCTCAACGAGTTGCACGATCATCTCACGGGGCGTGGCGTCGAGTTCCGACAGGTCCAGTCCGTCAGCCAACGCCCGACTCACCTTGCGGTCGGTCTGGGCCTCGTTGGTGTTGAACAGGCTGACCACGACGGACCGGCCCTCGGACAGGTCGCGTTCGATGGCCGGGATCACGTCGGGAAGCTCGTAGGCCATCATCAATTGCAGGAAGAAACGCTGCTGCGTTGCGTAGAACTGGGCGTAGCGGTTCGGGTTCCGCTGCTGGCCAGCGGTCTCCTCCGCCGCCTCAAAGGCAACGAGCAATTCCGACCAAAGCTCGGCGATCTGGTCGTACTGCCCGCGTTCGTCGGGGGTCATGTTGTGTTGAAGCGGTTCGTACTCGACGGCGGAATCGGGAACGATGGTTCCGTCGTCGTTTCGGCTGGGGCCGTAGCTGATCGTCCGGGCAAGGTACGATCCGACGGCTTTGAGATCACGGCAGAGCATCTCCATTGCCGCAACGCCGCCCCGCTCCATCGCCAGCACGAACGACGGGAAGTCGGGGAACGGTGCTCCCGGTCCCCAGAGTCCGAGCCGTTCGTACGCGGCCATATGCCGGACCTCGGTGGCCCCGGTGGCACTGAAGTAGCGGACGCGGGCGTTGGGGAACATCCGCTGAAGTTCGATCCCCATGTTTCCCCGCTGGGTGCCGGCGTCGGTGCTGGCCTTTCCACCGTAGGGCGTCGATGCGGCGTTCTTCATCAAGTGCGATTCGTCGAAGGCGATCACGCCGTCGAAGTCCGAACCGAGCCAATCCGCAAGCTGCTTGAATCGGGGGCGATTCTGTTTGAAGTCTCCCGCCAACATGGTGTAGGTCGTGAAGAACACGCCTTGCGACGCGGTCACAACGTCCGTGGGCTTGCGTTTCGCCTGATGGATGATGGGCAAGGGCAAGCCGACGGCGTCGCGGTCCCGTTCGGCGTCCACAACGAGTTGGTGGGACGCGGATACGTGGACGTGCTTTCGCCGGCCCTGCTGGAATTGATCGTAGATGAAGGCGTAGATTTCGCGGCCCTTGCCGATCCCGGTACCGTCGCCGTTCCAGTGCCCGCGGCGGTTGCCGTCGAGAAGCATCGTCTCGGTGGCCTGTCCCGCGTAGATCGTATCCTCGATTTGCAGGTCGGACACTCTGCCTTCGACGATCAACTCCGGGGGCAAGTGGTGCCTGTAGATGATGTCCGGCGGCTCGACGCTGGCCATCGTGGTCGATTCGACGACGTTCGCGGGGTGCTGCTCCGATCCGCGAACGGTGGCCTTCCGCACTTCGTAGCGTGAAAACACCGTACCCGTTTCGATCTGGGCGGCGGGCCTCATCGTGTTGGTGACAAGTTCGCCGATGCTGTTTCGGTCGGCGGTGCGTTGCGTTTCGCTACGTGGCTTTCCGTTGCGATCCGTTCGCCGGCTGGCGTGTTCGATGTGGGCCGGGATATCTTCGTCGGCAAGGCCGCGAATCAGTTCATACGCGGCCTGCGGCGAAAGCTCCGAGCCGGTGATCACGTCCTCTTCGTTCGCCGTGGGTCCGTCGTTGTCGATGACGACGATCTGATTGCCGAACGACGTGCCGAACTTCCCGTAACCGTTGCCGTCCATGCCGATGTTGGCCCGGACGTGGAAACGCTCCTCGATCATCTGCCACCATTCGCGAAAGCCGACGCGATCGAGGGCCATTCCCTGGCCGACGACGGCGACGAGTCGACCGCCGGGTTTCAGTCGGAGTAAGGCCTGCTCGACGTGTCGGGCGCCGAACTTGGTGTTGTGCCCCGTGACCCGACCGCCGGTCGCCGAGAACGGCGGGTTCATCACGATGGCGTCGAAGGTTTTGTCGGGATCAAGCAGATTGTGGAGGCGTTCCGCATCGACCGCCGTCACCGGGAACCCCTGCATGGTAAGAAGTTCTCGCCGGCGGGGGTCGATCTCGTTGGTCTCGACTTCCGCCCCGGCCAATCGTGCCAGTACCGCGAGATTGCCAGTACCGGCACTCGGCTCAAGCACGGACATTCCCGGTTGAATCGCCGCCGCTGCTACGACGACGAACGCTTCTGCCGGCGGCGTGCTGAACTGCTGCAACTCAACCTGTCGTTCGTCTCGGCGGGACTGTCGAGGCATTCGTTGCGTGACTTCAAGTAGCCGCTCGATCGCTTCTCGCCCGTCGCGGAAGTCGATGGCAAACTCGCCAATGTGCAGATTCATGCCCCCTTCGGCGGCGTCGTAGGCGTCACGGGCGTGGCCGACGGCGGTTCCGAAGATTTCGCGGGTTAGCGCGTCGAGGCGTGGGTTGTCGATATGGGTGGCCGGCTCGGTGTGTAGCACCGCCGCGATCCTTCGGGCAAGCGTCTGAACGGGTGATCCCTCTGCCCATAAATCTCCGCCGTCTTGCCGTCTGCCGTATAAAGCCGTCGTCGTCGGGTCCTCACCCAGGTCGGGACGCGATGACGGCGGCGTCGGCAGACGGCGATGGTTCGCCAGCCCCGCTGCCGGTAATGCCTGAGTCCGAGGGTTCTCTGTCGCTGCCGCATCGAACAGCGCGAACAGGGTGAGCTGTTCTCTGCGCATCGGCTTGGCTTGTATGACTTGCTTTGCACTCATGGTCCGTCCTCGCGAAAAAAGGGTGATCGGGTTTCCTTCGCCGGGCGCTGGGGAAACCCGATCACCCCTCGCGGGGACGGGCGGAGAGACGGACGGCTACAGGTCGAAGCGATCAGCAGGAGGAGTGACAGGCGGCCCTGCGAACAGATGCAAGTTCGTTGGATTCATCGCGCGGGGATTTCACGCCGCCTGGCGCGACGCATGCCGTTTCGACCGGCCGCTTGCCCGCCTGTCCGGCGGGCAGGCGGGTAGCCGACCGGCTCGGAGCGAATGCGGGCAAAGCAAGACAGGGCGTGTCAATGCGGAGGGGAACGGCGGCGTTTGCGAAACGTGTGATGCTTGCCGGACAGAACCTAGTGGTCCGATTCACTCGAATGTGCGGGTAAAGATGTTGGATAGCCGATCCTTGTAAGGGCATGGATGCCCTGTCTCAAGGAGGATCGGCATGAAAAGGTGGATCGTTCGGCTGGAGGCCGAGGAGCGGGATGGGTTGAAGCAGTTGGTTCGGGTGGGCAGGGCGGCGGCGTACAAGATCCGTCACGCGAACGTCCTCTTGGCGGTGGATGAAGGGTCCGTGACAGTTTAGGCGGCCTTGGCATAGGCTGGCCGGGCGTTCCAGTACCTTGTCCACCGGTCGTCTTGGGACAGCCAGACGGCGCGGAGGGCCAGGATCGACTCGACGCCCGACAGGCTCCAGAACTGCTCGGTCCCTTTTACGCGTTTGTTGAACTGCTTGACCGCCGATTCCGTGACGCCCGATCCGATCGGCCAGCCCTTGCGCCGGAACGTCGGGTAGTCCATGTGGCGGCGATGGGTTTCGAAGTAGTTCACGTTGTTCGCCAGCACCCGACGCGGATGATCCGGTCCATCGCCCGGCCCGGGCGCTCCCAGTCGTTCCGCGTGCGTCCGCAACGTGGCGATCACCGTAGCCAACTCACCGTTCCACAAGGCGTCCTTCAGTTGCCCGGCCAACGCCTGAGTCTCAGCGATGTCCTTGCCCAGCGCCGCCCGCGCCGCTTCGTGCAGGTGTTCGGCCGCGTGGTAATAGTCCACGATCCGGCGGTCGTGCAGGCATTCCCGCTCACTTAGCGGATCGATCCAGTTTCCGCCGTCGCCCATCACCAACACCGTGACCGCCTGTCGCAGGCCACGCCGTTCCGCTTCCACGTGAACCAGCTTCCCGAAGACCTCCGTCTTCTCCATCGTGGCCACGTAGGTCGTCGCCAGCGGCGTCGGCGGATGCTCCGTGGTTCCGTCGCCGGGCAGATACGACGTAATCGCGCTCACCTTGTCCTCCCGCCAGCGGCTCCCGTTTTCTCCTTGTTTTTCAAGGGTTTGTACGCGACCGCCATCCATCCCGATCACCAGCAAGAGCGGCGCGTTGACGATTCTGCTCGGCAGGGAATCGGGGAGCGTGCTAAACATGATCGGGTGAGACAACAAGACGGCATCGATCCGCCCTTATCGAATCGAGATCGCATCAACGTGCTTCTGGAAGAGTATCGCGCACTCAACGCACTGCTGACGTTCCGCATGACGGCCATGGACCGGCGGCTTCCCGTGGCCGGCGGGCTGTTTGCGTTGCTGCTGGGCAGCATGAGTTCGCTTTCCGGCGAAACGCGCCTGTGGTTGCTCTTGACGCTGCCGCTGGGGCTCATGTGGCTTGTCATCACCACGGCCAATCATGCAAAGTCGAAAGAAGACCATCTTCGGCGCATCGATGAAATCGAGCGTCTGGTCAACGCGATTGCCGGAGAAGAGTTGATGGCATTCCAGTCGCGGCACCCGAAGAAGACCCCGCACGGCACGCTGGATCGCACCGCGCTGGGGACGGGGCTGGCCGTAGTAACGTCGAGCTTGGTGATGCTGATTGCGTGTCAATCGGTTTTCGCGGCGCTGCCGTCGGTCGGTTACGAGTTGCGGTGCGTATACCTGGTGTACGTTGCTTTTTCTGCATGCGTCATGTTCATCCACGGTCGTTCGTTCATTCGATACCGCTATCGAAAGCAGCCGTCCGATCCACCACCGCTCCACGTGATTCGCCGCATCCGCAACGTGCTCCGGTAAGTGATTTTCTTCGTGCCATGGACGTCAAGAATGAAGGACGTTGCTGGCCTGTGCGTGCTCCTCGTAGGTCCACCTCACGGCCGGTAGCGAGTATTGGCGGGGATCATCGAAGGCGATCAACGGCGCGTGATAGGAAAGCAGCACGAGTTCCTGGTCCGGAGCGCTGAACGTGTGAACGAGTCCGCGGGTAAAGCAAACGACGTCGCCCTTTGTCACCGAAGCCGATCGGACATCGCGACCCGTGAAGTCGCTGAGGGACTCGGCGGAGAAGTGATAGAGGCCCGCACCCGAGAGCACGACGATGAACCGGTCGGAGTATTCGTGGGCGTGCATGGGAAGCTCGCAAGCGCCGCGGTCGAAGCGGAGCTTGGCGAGCCCGTCGTCGCGATCCTCGTTCCGTAGCTCCGCCCCCGGCCAGACCGCTCCGGCAACCGATGAAGCGCCCTCGAACGGTGAGCGAAGCTCGATCGGATATCGAGCGAATCCGGCTGCAAGCGAAGCGAACGTGCAGTTGAGCAGCCGTGCGCGAAGCGCGACCGGCTGCGTAACGCGGCAAGCGTTCAGCTCCAAGCGAACCTCGCGGAGGGCCTTTCTTCCGACGTCAAATACGAAGGACATCGGGCATGCAAACTCGTTGACCTCAAGCCCGCAAAGCCCCTCGACCGACTCGAACCTGCAATTCAACATGGCAAACCTCCTCCTGACGGAAGACCTCGCACGCCGGCCCGCCCGAAACACGCGTTAGGGCGCTTTAGCCGACAACTACACCCTCTATATTGTATCGCTCGCCGCGTACAGTTCAAGGCGTGTGTATGGGTCAAAATAAACGCTCTAGCATGGGCAGGTTGTGGCGAAGGCGGCGGAGTGCTCGATCATGGACATAAAGCGAGAGTTTGGCGCCCGGGTCCGGGAGCTGCGAAAACGCGCGGGGCTGACCCAGGAGCAGCTCGCGAAGCGGTGCGGGCGGGGCTTCGTCATGCAGCGAATCGGCGAGGTCGAGCGGGGAGAGGCCAACTGCACGCTTGACACCGTCGAGAGGCTCGCGCGAGGAATCTCGTGCGAGCCGGCGGAGCTGTTCCTATTTCGACCGAAGGCGCTCGGAAAGCGGCTGGGGCTGCTGGACGAGCGGCTTGCCGACCTGTGGAATGGTGCGAGCAAGGAGCAACGCGAAAAGGCCGTCCGGATTTTGAACGAGCTACTGTGAGCGCGCCCTTCGAAGTCGAATGCGCGCCACAATGGTGGAGCGAACGGAGTGGCGGCCGGGCGAACGTTGTTTCGGCGCGGCGACAAACAGCCACGATTCTTGATAAAGTGAGGAATCATCAGATCCCGAGCTTGACCGCAGCAGCACAATAGCGACGGAGGATTGATAGGCCGTCATGCATCTTACCCGGATTTACATCGATGGATTCAAACGCCTCACCGATTTCGACCTCTCACTAAACGAGAAGCTGAACGTCATAGTTGGCGACAACGAGACGGGAAAGACCTCGGTGCTGGAGGCGATTAACCTCGTGCTCACGTGCCAGTATGACGGACGCAGCATCTTCTATGGTGTCGATCCGTACCTCTTCAACCTTGAGCGGGTGGCGGAATACTTCGCAACTCTTCGAAGCGGCAAGCTCACTAGCGCTCCGACAATTCTGATCGAAGCTTACTTCAACGACGATTGCCAAGATCCCGAACTTGGAGAACTCACCGGCACTCATGGTCATGAACACGTTGCGTGCCCAGGTTTGCAGTTGCACATTAAACCTAATAACGAATATACAGAAGAGTTGAAGGAGTACGTCACAAATCCGAATAATCCCGACCTCATCCCTGTCGAGTACTACACCGTTGTGTGGCAATCGTTCAAGGGCGAGACGATCAAGCCCAGAGCAGCCCCGCTCAGGGCCAAACTGATCGATACCAGCATTGGGCGCGCCTATCGCGGTCCGAACATGTATCTAGCCCAGGTCGTGAAAGATGATCTCGAACCCGAGGATCGCCAGGCCCTTTCGCTTGCATATCGAAAGCTACGGCATGAGTTCTCCAGAGGGGATGGTCTGAAGTCTTTGAACAAGAAGCTTGAACAGAGGCACAAGAGCGATACAGGCAAGAAACTGACGGTTCAAATGGACCAGTCGTCCCGATCGTCTTGGGAAAGTGCGATTACGCCACACCTGGATGACCTTCCATTCGACTGTGCAGGGAAGGGCGAGCAGTGCCGCATCCAGATGCGGGTTGCCATCGCAGGTGCCGCGAAGTCGCGCGTTCTGCTCATTGAAGAGCCTGAAAACCACCTTTCCCATTCCAACATGAGCAAGCTGATGGCGGAGATAGCTGCCCAATGCGACGACAAGCATCAGGTTATTGTGGCTACGCACAGTGCTTATGTGTTGAATAAATTGGGAATCGACAATCTCAGACTGATTTCACAAACTGGCCAGACCGCTGCCCTCGGAGGACTGGATCCTTCAACGAGCGAGTACTTTATGAAACTTCCTGGATATGACACGTTGCGGCTCATCCTTGCCAAGCGAAGCATCCTTGTCGAAGGCCCGTCGGATGAGTTGATCGTGCAGCGTGGGTACAAGGACAAGCACGGAAAGCTGCCGCTTGAGGATGGTGTCGATGTGATTTCCGTTCGCTCGCTCGCGTTCAAGCGCTTCTTGGAAATTGCGGTACTATTAAATCTGAATGTTTGCGTCGTCACAGACAACGATGGGAAGATAGAAGCGCTGCGAAAAAAGTACGCAAATTATCTGAAAGGAGCACATTCGACCATCAGGATTCTCTACGACGATGACGAGCATTGCCCGACGCTCGAACCGCAACTTCTGAAGGCGAACAACCGCGAAAGGCTGAACGCGATTTTCGAGAAAACGTACGAGGACGACGCGGCCTTGCTCAAGTACATGGGCAATCCGGACCACAAGACGGATTGGGCTCTCCGAATGTTCAAGTCAACGGAAAACTGGACAGTGCCGGAGTACATCAAGCGTGCCATCGAGTAAGAACAGGGTCATTATTGCATGCGCAGGTTCGGGAAAGACCACACGTCTTGTGCTGGATGCGATCGCCAATACTAATCGGCGGATTGCGTTTGTCACGTATACGATCAACAACACTGAGAGGATCATCGACCGATTTGGCGAGCGGCATGGGGGTATTCCAAGGCATGTCGGTGTGATGACGTGGTTCGGATTCTTGTTGCGAGAGGGCGCAAGACCGTATCAGCACGTCGTCTATCGCGATAAACGGATTGAGTCGATCTGCTTTGTACAGGGCCAATCTCCATATTGGCATGGCGAATCGGACATCGCCCGCCACTACTTATGTGGCGGCGATTTGATCTATACGGACAAGATCGCAAAATTTGCTGTTCGGTGCGATGCGGCCTCGCAGGGGAGTGTAATCCGTCGATTGCGCCAAGTGTACACTGATCTATTCATCGATGAATGTCAGGATTTGGCGGCTTGGGATTGGGATTTCGTAGAACTGCTACTCCGATCCGATATCCGCATCACTCTTGTGGGGGATCCGCGCCAGAGCGTTCTGAGCACCAATCTTGCGCGGAAGAACAACCACTTCCGCAAAAGCGGCATCACGGAATTAATGGAAAAGTGGGAGGACGACGGGCTTTGCAAAATCGAAACAATGAACGAAACCCGTCGGTGTAACCGCGCAATATGCGATTTCGCCAATCTACTCTGGCCGGGCATGGAGGGAATGATCCCTCGTTGCGACGTGCAGACCGGGCACGATGGAGTGTTCTTGGTGCAGGCGAAGAAAGTGGCGGACTATCTCGAACACTTCCGCCCTCAGGTGTTGAAGCATGGGAGGAGGAAAAACGCCCCCGATTATGAACGGGGAGGCCTGAACTTCGGAATAGCCAAGGGAATGGAATGCGACCGAGTGCTAATCGTGCCGACCAGGGCGATTAAAGAGTACTTGAAGACGGGTGATTTGGATGAGCTGTCCGGAAAGGAGCGGCTTCATGTGGCAATCACGCGAGCAAGGCACAGCGTAGCGTTTGTTTACGACGGTCCGTCGGCGATCGTGCCTACGCGCTGGACGCCCTGAGTGCGTGAGGTGAGGGGTGCAGCCGTGAATCTACTATGAACTGGCCAAGTTCCCGCTCAACGACAAGAAGCTCGGCGACGGCAACCGGGACTTAATGGGACCCGTGGAAGTTCTCCCGCGCGCTCAGACGGTTTCCTGCTTCTCCCATGCCTGAGATCGACGGGGCCGTGCAAGCGCGGATTGATCTCCTGTCGGACTGGCGAAAGCCCGTCACATTGAAGTCAAATTGTGGAAGCGTTGCCTTACGACGACAGCAGACATCACGCGAAGCGAGAGCCGACGCTGACTCAAAAAAGTTGCACGTTGTTGCGGAGGCGCTGGCGGACTTCCTCGACGACTTCGAGAAGAGCGGCTTCAACGTCGTGATAGGTACCGGTGCGGTTCGCGGTAACGGTGATCCTGAATCCGTGCTCCGTGGGAAAAGTGAGACGAATGCCGGTTGCTTTGCGCGCCGGTTTGCCGCGGCGCTGGCGTGCGACTTTGGCGGCCTGGTGATGCGATAGACGGCCGGCCGCTGTTTCGGCGGCAAGCCGGCTGCGGGCGCGGTCGTCTTTCACCTTGGAAAGCTCATAGGCTGAGCGCGCCGGAATCTCGCCGGCGTCGACCTGCTTCTGAATATCGTCAGGCAGGCGTAAGAGCGCCAAGGCACGGCTCACCGTTGATGGCTGAACGCGAAGCGCCTCGGCGACCTGCTTGCCGTTCCAGCCGTTGAGTTTCATCAGGCCTGCGAAGGCGCGGGCCTGTTCGATGGGTTTGAGGTCTTCACGGAGCAGGTTTTCGACCAACTGCTGCTCAAGGATTTCGGACGGGTTCAGCGGCTTCTCCTGGAAGTAGCAATCGATCGTGGGCAGGCCTGCCTGGAGTGTCGCCCGCCAGCGGCGCTCGCCTGAAATGATGATCCATTTCTTGGCTGCTTCGGACCAGCGCACGTGAATCGGCAGAAGCTGTCCCTTCTCGCGGATGCTCTGGGCCAGGCGTTCGATGGCATCCTCCGCGAATTCCGCCCGCGGCTGATCGGGATCGGGGACGACGCGGTTGATCTCTACGGTACCGACTTTGCGCAACGGACGCCGTCCCTCGTCTTTCAGGGATGCAACCGGCGACAGCATTGGTTGGACCTCGGCATCGCGACGGCCCATGGACTCGTCGAGGTTCGGAGTGAGTTTCGCTAAGGTGCCTCTGGTGCTTGCCATGTCATGCTGCTCGTTGTTTGGCGTCGTGGGCTGCGATCCGGTCCTCGATCTCGCTGGCCAACTGGCGGGTGAGGCCGGCGGCGACGGAACGCGGATCGTGTTGCTCGACGGGTTTTCGCGCCGCGACGGCGACTTTGAAGGCCGACGCCTCGGGAATGACGGTCTGAAGAACCATGTGATCGTAGATGGCGCGGAGTCGCTTCTCGTAGGCGCAGTGAATGAGCAGACGGCGGTCGCAGCGGGTCACCAGGTGGCCCATTCGGCGCAGGGACGGATTGAGGACCCTGGCCTGCTCGATGGCCTGGTGGACGGCGCGAAGCCCCTGGGTTCCGAAGTCTTCAGGGGGAACCGGAATCACCACGAAGTCGGCGGCCACCATCGCGGCCCAGCTACACGCATACAGATTCGGCGGGCAGTCGATAAGGGCGAGGTCAAACTCGACGAACTCGTCGAGCAGATTCCTGAGGACGAATTGGAGCATCCCACTATTCTCCGGGCAGGGTGTGTTGAACGTTCCCAGATGCTGATTCGCGGGCACCAGCATAATGTTCTCGAAGGCGGTCGGGACGACGAGGCTTTGCGGAGCGGAAACGAATCGGCTATCATCGAACAACGCCGCGACGGTGTGGTCGGCCGGGAGTTGTTCGACGGTGCTGGATCCGAGGAAGGCCTGGCTGAGTGAGCCTTGTGGGTCGGCATCGACCAGGAGCACAGAACGACCCAGGGCGACAAACGCACCGGCCAAGTGCAGGCAGGTGGACGTTTTGCCGCAACCTCCCTTCTGATTGATAAGACAGATCGTTGTCACTTGTACGTCCTGTCGGCGCGATTGCGTCGCGCCGTTGGCTGCCGATTGTGCGGTCAAGCCCGTCGCGGAAGATTGCCAGTGGCAATTCCGTGTAAGCCCGCCAAAGCACACAAGAAACCCTGGCACATCTCGCGGAAGGTCGTCAAGCGAAATCGACGCGATCGGCAGGTTGGCCGACTCGCAGGAACCGAAGGGCCGCTCGGCGCATTCGGCGGTTTCCTAAAGGGCGCCGCTGTGTTACCTGGGTTCAAGGAACTTAAAGCACGGAGAGAAATGGAGCCTGCGAGGAAACGCCATCCGGCTCGGTCGGGAATCGGGCAATTGACACTCGTGGAGCACGCCCTGTGCCCGCTGGATGCCCGACAAAGCGCGCTGGAGAACCTCGTGCATTCGACGAGCTACCGGTTCACCGATGCCAACAGAAAGCGTCGCTCAGCCAAGGTCCGCGTGTTCTGTCCGCTCGGCCTGTCGGCCGGTGACGAACTATACCTGTGGGGGCTTTTGGCGCTGACGATGACGCACGGCGTGGACGACGCGGAGCTTCGGGCGACCCCGCATTGGTGTCTTCGTCGCCTGAACCTGATCGATACGCAGGGGCGCCGCGGCGGTCGCCAATACAAACAGTTCGAAGCCAGTCTGCGACGGCTGTCGGCGGTCAAATACCTGTGCGACAATTTCTACGATCCGGTTCGCCGGGAGCACCGGCGGGTAAGCTTCGGGTTCCTGAGTTTCAGCCTGCCGCAGGACCCGAATTCGAGTCGCGCCTGGCGCATCGCCTGGGATCCACTGTTCTTTGAGGCCGCAAACGCCGCGGCCGGGCAGTTTCGGTTTGATCTTGAATGTTACCGCAGCCTCGATACCGCAAGCCGGCGATTGTTCTTGTTCGCGTGCAAAGTATTCGCTCGAAGGACGGAACTGCCACCGATGGAGTTAATCGAACTGGGCACGAATCTGCTCGGGTTCGCGCCGACGCTTTCCGTGCGAAACATGAAGGTCAAGGTCGGACGGTGCATCGAGCGGTTGAGGAAGATTGGAGTGGTTCAAGAGGGGATGATCCAGAAAACACGACCGGGAGAATACCGCATCTGCCTGACGCGGGGAGCGTATTTCGACAAGGTGCGCGGCGGCACAGTCCACGCGGCGATGAGGGATGACCCGCTCTGCGATTCACTCGTGGGCGTTGGATTCGACATGCACGCGGCATCGAGGTTGGTGCGACGATATCCGAGGCGGGTGCTGGCGGAATGGGTGGACATTACGCAGGCGGCGCTGGAGCGCTTCGGCCCGTCGTTCTTCCGAAAAAGCCCGATGGCCTACCTGGTGGATTCGGTGACCAAGGCGGCGAAGGGGAACCGGACTCCGCCGGATTGGTGGCGCGAGCTGCGTCGTGAGGAATCGCGTGGGCAGGATGAATCGAAGGAAGCGATGGCGGTATTCAGCCGCCTTCAGAGCGAAGTGTTCGGCGGACCGGCTAAGGACGCCGTGAAAGTCAGCGAGCGGCATGGATTCACCAGTGTGCGGAGCGTCCTTCAAGGAGATGAAAAGAAGCAGCTTCTCTAAAGGCACCTTTGGTTGTACAGGTACTTCTTTGTACAAGTACTTTGGCACGTCCACGGTTCGGCGGGATTCAGGTCGATTGATCGAGTCATTTCGACAAGTTGTGGCTGGGCATGGGACTCGCGGGCTTGAAGAAAGTGCAACGCGAGGGACACGTGTAGGCGGCCGAATCGCAACGCGAGCGACACGTGATTGTCGCCTCGTTTTGCATCGCGAAAGACACGTGGTTGTCGGCTGAAGAAGGGTTCGTGATGGAAGGGTATCTCATGCCGGAAGTGTCGCGCCGGAAGTTGAGCAGCGGCAACGGCATGGATGACGGGTGCGGCGAAGTCATGCTACGGTCACTGCTTGGACAATTCTTCGTTCATGTCCACGGTTTCTAACACACCGAAGGGGTAGTTGAATCGGCCTCCTTCCGCGGCTGCGCGACCGGCACGTTCGTGCAGCCCCGAGGGGAGGGCATGCTGAGTAAGGTTGGCGAAAGGAGGTGGTGATTCGCATTGTTGGCTCCGTGCCAGGAACGTCGAGTAGCGCTGTTGCGGAGCCAAGTGGAACCGATGCGACGGAGGACACGAGAATTCCTTCGCCGTGTTTTCGATCTGGTCTCGATTGAAACCGAATGCTATTGAAAGGAACCATGGATATGGCAAAGGACAATCAAAGCGAAAAGAATCGACCGGTGCACGAGGTCCGGCTTGGGCGGATCAAGGCGGTCATCTGGGGAAACGAGACCGAGGGTGGCGGCTTTCGCCACAACGTCCAGATTCGACGCCTCTACAAGGACGGCGACGACTGGAAGCAATCGGACTCGTTCGGGCGAGATGACCTGCCCCTGGTGGCCAAGGTGGCGGACATGGCCCACACCTGGATTCACCAGCGGTCCCAAGACGAGGTCTGAGGGACGGTTTTCTTCGAGGGTGTTGAAAACAGCATGCCCGACACCCTCGCCTCGGACAGTTGTGCTGCGCACAAGTCAAGGAACACCTCGGGGTCACTTCGGTCGCCGCTCTTACAAATCGACGGATGGGTAGAAGTGTACATCAGGCCTTGCGCCGGTCCGCGCTCCGGACAGCGCGGGTGGGCGAGAGGGCCGGTGGTGCGTAGTTCGGTTTTGAAGGCATAGGCGCCAATTTACAAGGAGAAAGGCATGCAGAACTTGACACGTGCGAGCAGGGAGCTGTTTCGTCGCTCGCCGGATGAGTGTTTCGATTCGTTGGTTTCGCTTTACGAGCGCTGCCAGCAGCGTCGCGAGCGGTCCGTCGATTACTGGCACCCGCCGCAAGACTTGCGGCCGCATGTGGGTGACGGGCGATTGGGTCTCGCGTTCGGCGGCGCTGAGCCGTATCAGATGAACGACTGGTCGTTCTCGCAGGTGTGCCGGTTGGCGAGAGTGAGCAAGGATACGCTGAACCGGCTGAAGCCGGAAACGGCGGGAACGGCGCTCGCCGAGACGTTGCCGCGCTCTGATAAGCCGGTGCAGCTACTCACGTCTGGCAACGGGATCCGTTCGGTCCACGGCGTAGCGTACACGCGGTTGTGGGACGTGGATCTGCTCAACGTGGTGCGGGAGTTCGCGACCGACTTTCAGCCGCCGCAGCGAGCCGGTTTTGTTGCGGGCGGCGCTGTCGATCGACCGACGACCGACCCGGTGCTTGATGACGACATTCCGTTCGAACCTGACCCGGAGCCACGCGAGGCCGCGGAGGGAGCGACCGGGCTTTACGCCGGCGAACAGGACATGTTCTGCTTCTTGATTGACCCGCTCGGGTGGGCGGAGATCAACGGCGAAGCGTTTGCTCCCGGCTTCTTCATCTGGAATTCGGAGGTCGGCAAGCGATCGGTCGGCGTGCAGACGTTCTGGTTTCAGAAGGTCTGCGCGAATCACATCGTGTGGGACGCGGTCGAGGTTGTCGAGTTCTCGCGTAAGCACACGGCCAACGTGCATGAGTCTCTGACGGAGATCCGTCGGATCATCGAGAACCTCGTGACCAAACGCGACGAGCGGCGTGATGGATTCGCCAAGGTAGTCAAGAAGGCCATGGAGACGAAGCTGGGCGACGACGCCGAGGAGGTCGCCAAGGTGTTGACTGATCGCGGAATCGGTCGTTCGGCGGCCAAGGAAGCACTTCGTATGGCCGAGCGGCAAGGGGCGTTTACGATCTTCGCCGTTGTGGACGCGCTCACCCGCCTCGCCGGGAAGCTGGAGTTTGCCGGCGATCGGACGGAGGCCGACGAAAAGGCGAGCCGGCTGCTCGCCCTGGTGGCCTAGCACACGGGAAGCAGGTACGAGAAATGGGTTGGCGCACCACCGGCCCATCTTTGAAGAATGAACGGGCATGCCTGGGCTACTGCAGGGTGGCGGGTGGAAGCGAAGCGTACGGCCGATAGGAGGCGGGCACGGACGCAGCATCAATTGACAACGACTGGTAAATGGCGCCCAATGGTTGGCATGGCCAAGGCGCAGACACGTAGCGGTGCGATGAAGGTGGGAGGCTCGACCGAAGGCGCGAAACGCCCCGCTGATCTCATCCTGACGCTCAACGAGCTTGCGGAGTATCTGCGCCTTGCGAGATCCACGGCGTACAAGCTTGCTCAGGAGGGGAAGATACCGGGTCAGAAGGTAGGAAGGCATTGGCGGTTTCGCAAGGACGCTATTGACCGATGGCTTGATCGTGGCGAACGGGGGTCTGCATGAGCGCGCACAGCGAAGCCGACACATGCAGACTTTACGTAGTTCCCAGGCTTACGGAAGCTGGGTGGGACACTGAACCCTGCTCAATCGCCGAGCAGCGCACGTTTACCGATGGCCGAATTATCGTCTCCGGAAACCGGATTCGGCGCGGCACCAAGAAGCGTGCGGACTACCTGCTCCGCTATGCGCGCGATTTCCCGATAGCAGTTGTCGAGGCGAAGCCTGAGTATAGGACGCCGAGCGCAGGACTCGGGCAAGCCAAGGTGTATGCGCAAATCCTCGGTCTGCGATTCGCTTACTCGACGAACGGGGCTGGAATCGTCGAGTTCGACTTCACGACAGGAGTGGAGCAACAGATCGCCGCTTTTCCCTCCCCCGCTGAGTTGTGGCAGCGCCTTTCGACAGCAGAGGGCCTGACGGAGAAACAGAGCGAACAGCTTCTTCAACCGTTCCATTCGCTCCCCGAAAAAGCGCCTCGCTACTATCAAGAAGTCGCCATCAATCGAGTCGTTCAATCGGTCGTGCAGGGGAAGCGTCGCATACTCGTCACAATGGCAACGGGTACCGGAAAGACCCTGGTGGCCTTTCAGGTTTGCTGGAAGCTTTGGGCAAGCCGCTGGAATCGCACCGGAGAGCACCGTCGCCCCAAGATTCTGTACCTTGCAGACCGCAACATCCTCATCGACGACCCGAAGGACAAGACCTTCGTCCCATTTGGCGACGCACGATACAAGATCGAGAACGGCGAGGTCGTGAAGAGTCGCGAAATGTACTTCGCGATCTATCAGGCGATCGCTCACGATGAGCGCCGCCCCGGTCTGTTTAAGGAGTTTGCACCAGACTTCTTCGACATGGTGATTGTTGACGAGTGCCACCGCGGCTCAGCTCGTGCTGATAGCAGCTGGCGAGAGATTCTTGAATACTTCGCTCCGGCAGTGCAGTTCGGCATGACCGCAACGCCGCTTCGAGACGATAATCGAGACACGTACGATTACTTCGGAAACCCCGTCTATACCTACTCGCTGAGAGAAGGAATCGCCGACGGATTCTTGGCACCGTATCGCGTCCATCGTGTCATTACGACGGCGGATGCCGCGGGGTGGCGTCCAACCAGTGGCGAACTTGATCGCTTTGGGCGCGAGATACCGGACGAGGAGTATCAGACCAAAGACTTTGAGAAAGTAGTCTCGCTGCGGATGCGGACCGAGGCCATTGCCCGGCACATTACCGAATTCATGCGGCAGACGGACCGGTTTGCCAAGACGCTTGTCTTCTGTGTTGATCAAGAACACGCGGACGAGATGCGCCAGATTCTCAACAACCTGAACGCTGACTTGGTGCAGAACCATCCGAACTACGTGTGTCGTGTGACCGCCGATGAGGGCGGAGTGGGGAAGCGGCACCTGAGCGACTTTCAGGAGCTAGAGACGGAGACGCCGGTCATCCTGACTACCTCGCAGCTGCTTACCACCGGCGTCGATGCTCCGATGGTGAAAAACGTGGCACTCGCCCGCGTGGTTGGCTCCATGAGTGAGTTCAAACAGATCATCGGGCGCGGCACGCGCGTGCGGGAGGATTACGGCAAGCTTTACTTCAGCATTCTCGACTACACGGGCTCCGCTACCCGGCACTTCGCGGACCCGGACTTTGACGGTGAACCGGAGCTTGTGACAGAGTCCGTGATCGACGAAGACGGCAACGTGGTCGATGAAGAGGTCATCGACAATGGACGGGATATAGACGGCGATGATTTTGACGGTGACGACGGCGAAGTGATCATCGACGGTGATGGGGCAATCATCGTCGATCCGCCAACACACGAGCGCAGGAAATTCTACGTCGATGGCGGGCACGTTGAAGTCGCGCACCAAGTCGTGTACGAAATGGATGCGAGCGGGAATCAGCTTCGCGTCATTCAATACACGGATTACAGCGCTGAAGCGGTTCGCACGCTGTTTCGATCGGTCGAGGAATTGCGAGCTGTCTGGCGAGCGCCAGCCGACCGGATGGACGTGATAAGCAAGCTGGCGGAGAAGGGGATCGACTTCGAGCAACTGGCCGAACTTACCAATGCGCCCGATGCCGATCCGTTTGACCTCCTCTGCCACGTGGCTTTCAACGCACCGCTTCGCACACGTCGCGAGCGTGCGGAACGGGTACGGACCGGTAGGCAAGATTTTTTCGATCAGTACGGCCCGGAGGCCCGATCCATCCTGGAAGAACTGCTTGAGAAGTACGCGGAGCATGGCCCCGGCGAGTTCAAGCTCCCGGACGCACTCCATGTGCCGCCGATCAGTTCGCACGGAAACGTTGCGGAGATCATTACGCTGTTCGGGGGCAGGGACCGACTCCAGGCCGCGATCGCGACGCTTCAGGAGGAACTCTACGCCGCGTAGGCTGGTGTGGGTTGAACAAGTAGAGAGGGAACATGGCACGAGCACGAAGGGCGAAGTCGAAGAAGGATGAGCAACCGTTGACGACAGCGCAGCAACTCGGTTCGCTCATCAAGTCCGCCCGCGACATCATGCGGAAGGACAAGGGGCTGAATGGCGATCTCGACCGCCTCCCGATGCTCACGTGGATCATGTTCCTCAAGTTTCTTGACGACATGGAGCAGCTTGGGGAGCAAGAGGCCGGTCTCGGCAGCAAGAAGTACAAGCCGGTCATCGAGCCTCCGTATCGCTGGCGCGATTGGGCCGCCCAGGACGATGGCATCACGGGCGATGAACTGATCGCCTTCGTCAACCAGGAAGTCGCTACCCGCCCCGATGGAACGAAAGGGCCGGGGCTGATCGCCTATCTCCGGTCACTCCAGTCATCCAATGGCCGCAGCCGTCGTGAGGTTGTCGCCCGCGTTTTCGACGGCGTCTACAACCGCATGGTGAGCGGCTACCTGCTCCGCGATGTCATCAACAAAATTGACGACATCCACTTCACGTCATCCGAAGAGCTTCACACCTTGAGCCGACTCTACGAGTCGATGCTCAAGGAAATGCGCGACGCGGCTGGGGACTCAGGCGAGTTCTACACCCCCCGGCCTGTCGTACAGTTCATGGTGGCTGTCACCGACCCGCAACTCGGTGAGACCGTGCTCGACCCCGCGTGCGGCACCGGCGGATTCCTGAACGAGGCGTTCGAGCACTTGTCGAAGCAGGTTAAGAAGACCCAGGATCGCAAGACGCTCCAACAGTCCACCATCTTCGGCCAAGAGGCCAAGCCGCTTCCGTACATGCTCGCCCAGATGAATCTGCTGCTCCACGGGCTTGAGTACCCGGACATCACATACGGCAACTCGCTTGCCCGCAAAGTCACCGAAATTGGCGACAGAGATCGCGTGGACGTAATCCTCACGAATCCACCTTTCGGAGGAGAGGAGGAGACGGGCGTCAAGAGCAACTTCCCGGCGGACAAGCAGACGTCTGAGACGGCGCTCCTGTTTCTTCAACTCATCATGCGGCTGCTCAAGCGGCCGGAAAAGAATAATGGAAAGCCCGGGCGAGCAGGCTTGGTTGTTCCGGATGGATTCCTATCGAACGCCGGTGTGGCGTCGCGTATCAAGGAGGAGCTTCTTAAGTCCTTCAATCTGCACACACTCGTCCGCCTGCCCAACGGAGTCTTCGCTCCGTATACACCTATCCCGACGAACCTGCTTTTTTTCGACCGATCCGGACCGACCAAGCAGATCTGGTACTACGAAATGCTGCTACCCGATGGCCGAAAGAACTACACGAAGACCAAGCCGATGCAATTTGAGGAGTTCGCTGACTGCATCAAGTGGTTTGCCAAGAGGAAACGTGAGGAGAACGACTGTGCCTGGAGAGTGGCCGCCGAAGACATTCTGCAATACGACAGTGCCGGGGCTCTTGTGTCAGTGAATCTTGACATCAAGAATCCCAACGGCCAGGAAGCACTCGAACACCTTCCACCTGAGCAGCTCGCCAGTGACATCATCGATAAAGAACGGCAGATCATTGAGATCATGAAGGACATCAAGGCGGAACTACAGGGGAGTATGTGTTGAGCACCAGTGCGACTGCCCCGTTCGAGTCAACAATGCGGCCCGCGCATGAGCCGTGGCCAGTGGTTCCTTTTTCTGAACTCTTCAAGCCGAACCGACGGCCCTATACTCTCGGGCCGACGGAGGATGCCAACCTCGTCGGTATGCGATTATACGGACAGGGTCCGTTTCATCGAGAATTGAAGACCGCAACGAAGATCCGCAAGAAGACTCACTTCGTGATTAGAGCGGGAGACGTGATCTACAACAAGCTATTCGCATGGAAGGGAACCTTCGGTGTCGTTTCGGACGAACTGGATGGCATGTTCGTGTCGGACAAGTTTCCGACATATACACACGATCCAGACCTGATCGATCTCAGTTACTTGAAGTGGTATTTTCGATATCCGCCGCTCTGGGAACAGGCCCGCCAAATGTCGACGGGCTCAGCCGCTCTGTCGAAGTTGACGCTCAACCCGCCACGATTCTTAGAGCTCGTCGTCCCGCTTCCGCCCTTAGCAGAGCAGCGGCGGATTGCTGGGCAGGTCGAACGCGTTGCCACACATATAGAAAAGGCTATGGATTTGCGACAGATATCACGCCTCGAATGCGGTGTTCTCGTTCGTTCTCGCCTGCGCGAGATTGCAGTGAGGCTCGGCCACGATGGCGCTCTCCAAGATGTTCTGGATGGCAAGCCGCGTAACGGATGGTCGGCGAGGTGTGACAATGCTGACGGCGGCACGCCTGTACTAACCCTGAGTGCGGTCACTGGCTACGAGTTTGATCCGACCGCCATAAAGCAGACCTCACTGCCAACTGACGCAGCCGCCCACTATTGGCTTGAAGACGGCGACCTGCTCATTACAAGAAGCAACACTCCGGAATTGGTGGGGCATGCGGCGCTCTATGCCGGACAGCCCCCACAGTGCATTTATCCAGACCTGATGATGCGTGTACCGGTGGACGAACGATTGGCCGACAAGCGGTTCGTATGGTTGTGGCTTCAAGCGCCTCAGGTGCGTGCGTACATTATTGCGAATGCCAAGGGAACGAGCGCGACGATGAAGAAGATATCGCAGGGCACCGTGATGGCGATTCCATTTCCCAAAGGGTTGCCTCGTAACGAGCAGCGGCGCATCGTTTCTGACTTGGACGGCTTGCTCGCCAAGGTGGATCGGATCAAAGCCCTTCAGCAGGCGACCGCCGCCGAACTCGACGCCTTGCTCCCGTCCATCCTCGACAAGGCGTTCAAGGGGGACCTGTAACATGTGGCCTGATAACGAAACGGATATCGACTTTCTGAATTTCTCGGGCGTCGCCGATACCGTGGCCGAAATCATCTTGCAGGCCAACCAGCGGCCCATCTCGATCGGCGTTTCCGGCGCTTGGGGCGTAGGGAAATCGTCGATGATCAAGCTAATTCAGGCCTCCCTCAGAAAACAAGACGAGGACGCGAAACGCTTCCTCTTTGTCGAGTTCAACGCTTGGCTGTATCAGGGCTACGATGACGTGCGGGCGGCGCTACTTGAAGTAATAGCTGAGGCCCTAAAGAAGGACGCGGAGAGCAAGAAGACTGCGGTCGGTAAGGCAAAGGAACTTCTTGGACGGGTGAATTGGTTGCGAGCCGCGAAGTTGACTGGTGGCTCTGCCATTGCTCTCTCGCTTGGTCTTCCGCCCGTTGGACTTCTCGGAGAGATTCTTCAGCTTGGAAAGAATGTGGCGAGTGGGAAGGCGGACGCCTCAGGAGTAGAGAAGGCGTCGGAGGCAGGTGCGCAATTGGCAGACGAGGCGGCTGGACTTCTGAAACCCAAAGCGGATTCATCGCCGCCGAGGGAAATTCACGCCATACGCTCATGCTTTGAAGAAACTCTAAGGGAACTGAATGTTACTCTGGTCGTACTCATCGACGATCTTGATCGCTGTTTGCCTGAGACGTCAATCTCGACGTTGGAGGCAATTCGCTTATTCTTGTTTCTCAAAAGCACTTCTTTTGTGATCGCCGCGGACGACGAAATGATTAAGCATGCGGTGAGGCGTCACTTTGAGGGTGTTGGCGAGAAGCATGTGACGAGTTACTTTGATAAGCTTATCCAAGTCCCGATCCGAGTACCACCACTGGGGACCCAGGAAGTACGAGCGTACATGATGCTCCTTTTTGCCGACAGTAGCAGCATCGATGCAGGAGCCAAGGAAGCCGTGCGTACGCAAGTTTGCGAGCAACTGGGACGTAGTTGGGAAGGGAAGCGCGTAGACCGTGCGTTCATGCAGACGCTGGATGCGGAATTTTCTGACTCGTTGATCGCGCAGTTCGACACGGCCGATCGACTAGCGCCGCTTATGACCACCGCAACAGAGATTCGCGGGAATCCTCGCTTAATTAAGCGGTTTCTGAACGCGCTGGCCATACGAATGGCAATGGCTCGCGCGAACGGCATTGGGGTCGATGAGGCGGCCCTCGCAAAGCTACTTCTGTTCGAGCGATGTGGTGGAGACGAAGCGTACCGGCAACTCGTGGATGCCATAAATGCTGATGAGCATGGACACGCACGTTTTCTCGGTGCCTGGGAGCAAAAGGCTATTGCCGGGGAGGAGCTCGAACTTGAGAATCCATGGGACGCTCCATTTGTCCGAGAATGGTTAGCAGTTCCACCCCGCTTAGCAGAACTCGACCTACGCGGAGCGATCTACGTCAGCAGAGAACACACGCCGCTGATTTCTCCTGAGGACCGGCTGTCATCCGAAGGAGCGGAGCTACTCGCAGCATTGCTCGACCATCCTGACATGGCGGCGGATCTGGCGGGCCGACTTTCTGCGTTGGGCCATCCCGAGCTAGCCCTCATACTCGACCGGGTCCTGGAGCGAGCGAATCAAGTGCAGGAGTGGGGCGTTCCTCCGATTCTCGATGCGTGTCTTGCGATCACGCGAGCTGATCAAAGCCAAGGCCGCCGGTTGGCTGGCTTCCTTGAGCAGCGACCGCCTGTGCAAATCACGGCGGCTCTCGTGCCAAAGATCAGCAGCGAGCCATGGGTAGCACAAGTGTTTGAGGCTTGGTCAAAATCGGACGTGTCGAAGCCGGTGAAGACTGCCATAAGAAAGCAGCGAGAGGATGGGAACGTCTAAATCGAGCGATGGCTCCCCGTCAGGCGTACCGATGGTACCGCCGTGGGTTCCCGATATTGGCACACCGGATGCGCCCGAGGGCGAGAGCCCAGAGAACAATGAGCCGGATGGCGCTCTGACTCCGCGCACAGTGCCAATTCCCGTTGCGCCACAGGGACGCTTCGGTGGCACGCGTCGGGCTCTAGGCGAGTTTGCCGAGTCGGGAAGTCGCGACGCACTACGCCGAGGCGTCGGTCGCTACGTTGCGACAGGATTGGGCGGAAGCGGAACCGCAACACGCCGCTTTGGCAAAACAGCCATCACTGCCGGAAATCTCTATCACGCTCTTGGCGGAACATCCGATCGAGCGGACGAGCCGACCAAACTTGATCGCGATCTTCTGTCAGGACGCTCTGCTCGTGAGGTAATCCAAGCTGCTGTGCTCGCCGCGTGCGAGACCAACGGTACCCAGGATGCGGAGGCCAGTCAGTATTCGATCAATGATGCCCTCTCGGAATTGCTTGAGCGATACCCTGACGCCGATATCTTATCTCTCTCCGAGGAGCAGCGGGAATTCGTAATAGTGCGCTTTGTCAGCCGCGACGTATATCGCCGACTTGTGCTTGATGTTGGGAAACACATTCAAGACCGCGCTCCCTCGGCAAGCGCGGCGTTGTCTCGCCTGAAGGAGATTAGAGAATACGTTCGTGAAACTGTCTCAGCCTCGTTCCGAAAACTTCGAGAGTCTGGGACACGCCTCAGAGGCAGCCGAGTTTCCCAAATCGTACAACGGGCGCTTCGAGATGCCTTTGAAGTGTTTGCGGAGTACGCTGAATGAAAGTTGTTTGCCAAGCGTCGGCTAGGGACTTGCCGCGACTATCGCGGAGTGTACTACCAGTGCTTCTGTACGGTCGCACGGACAAACGCCTGTGCGGTTCGGTTGGAGCTGCGGTACAGGAGCACGTACGGCGTCAGAAGTTAGTGCCAACCGCGGAAGCGTGGGACCTGCTCTCTTTGGCATTGGGGGTGGTCACTGCCGATCAAGCCGTGATTCGGGGGAAAAGTCCCGACGGATGGACTCGTGAGATTGAGTTAACGATACCTGTCTCCGATGATTCGAAATGGTCACGACAAGCTGAACTGATTCAGCGAATGCTCCGATTTCTGACGACAGATATTTGGACGCTGACGTTTGTACGTGGTGGGCATGGCTACGAACCGCCCGCGAGGCCGGTGTATCCCGGTGAAGATTGTATTTCCCTACTATCAGGGGGGCTCGATAGTCTTGTTGGGTTGATCGATTCAGTAGCAAAGGGCCGGAGGCCGATTGCAGTGAGTCAAGTCGTTCCCGGCGAGGCGGAAAATCAATCGCTCTTTGCCGGTGAGCTGGGCGGCGGCCTTAGACATTTTCAAACCAACCACAACGCCGAGTGTCCGGGCGAGCGTGAGCGTTCCCAACGCTCGCGGTCCTTTATCTTTCTTGCGTATGGTGTGCTTGCGGCGTTATCGACACGGGCATATCAGGACGGTCAATGTGTAGAGCTCTTTGTGAGTGAGAATGGTCTAATATCGATCAACCCTCCGCTCACTGAAGCGAGGCTTGGCAGCCTTAGCACACGGACAACGCACCCTGTGTTCTTGCACTTGTTTCAAGAGCTTCTGGGCACGCTGGAAATCAGGGTGCAGGTCAAGAATGATTATCGCTTTAAGACAAAGGGCGAGCTGCTGGCGGAGTGTCTTGACCAAGATTACCTGAAGAAACGTGCTCGTCGATCGATAAGTTGTGGTCGTTACCGGCGAAATGGATTTCAGCACTGTGGACGGTGCGTTCCATGCCAGATTCGCCGCGCTGCTTTTAAGCGGTGGGGCCACCCGGACAGGACTGGCTACGTGTATAAGAACTTGGGCAAGAACGACTCTGATCACTCAGGGTTTGAGGACGTTCGTGCGGCGGCGATGGCTCTGGCCGTAATGGAAGAAGACGGACTTGACGGTCTCTTGGCAACGTCGCTGCCGTGGACGCTCGGTGCTGTTGTGCGAGATTACCGAGGGGTCGTTGAGCGTGGATTGGAGGAATTGAAGGCATTCTTGGTTGCTGCGGGTGTGCGATGATTGACTGTCACTGCCATATCGATCTGTACCAACACCCGGAGAAGGTTGCGGACCGATGTAGGGTGCTTGCGATGAGGGTGCTGTCTGTAACTACGACACCCTCAGCTTGGACGAAGAGTTCACGCCTGGCTGGTGGTTCAGAGCACATTCATACGGCCCTGGGGCTTCATCCGCAAATCGCTCACGAGAGGCATGTCGAGTTAGACCTGTTCGATTCGCTTGTAGAGAAAGCGAAGTGGATCGGGGAAATCGGGTTAGACGGTAGCCCCGAACTGCGGGACCATTGGCCAGTGCAGGTGCGAGTGTTTAGACACATATTACAAACGGTAAGCCACGAGTGCGGCCGCGTAATGTCAATCCACACTAGGCGTGCAGTGAGTCCGGTGCTTGAAGCGCTCTACGAGTATCCACAGTCAGGACTTGCAGTCCTTCACTGGTTTGCAGGTACCCAAGCCGAGCTCAAGAAGGCGATTGAGTACGGCTGTTGGTTTAGTGTCGGTCTACCGATGCTGAAAACAGCGAAGGGACGAGCGCTCGTCGAGAAGATGCCGCGAGACAGAGTGCTTACCGAAACGGACGGCCCCTTCGTCCGGCGCAACGGCATGTCGTGCTTTCCGTGGGATGTTGAGATCACGACGACCGAGCTGGCTACTCTATGGTGCATGGATCAGGGCGATCTTCGTGGAACACTTGATGAGAATTTCAGGAAGCTAGAATCGCATGCTATTGTATGAGTGCAGAGTGTTAAGATAACGATTCCTGTGATTCCGCCTCCGAGAGGGCATGGTCGCTCAAATCGTGATGCGTTCAATCTCGTCAAGTGTAATCTCGTCGTTCTGTTCGGTCGTAGAGCTTTGTCGTTCGCGGCGACTCATGGGCCGCGAACGCCTGGGCGTTCTCGATCGTGCCGCCTGCGTCGAGGTACCTTGGTTTCGTCGTGGATGGATGCCGAATGGTTTCGACTTATTCGCAAGCAAGAGCTTACGTGATCAAGATCACGCTGGTGGGAACCAAGCCGTCCATCTGGCGGCGCTTCTGCGTCCCCGGCGAGATCAGCCTGGACCGCCTACACGATATCATTCAAATCGTCATGGGTTGGCAGGAGACGCATCTTCACTGCTTCGAGATTGAAGGCCGCAGGTATGCGGAGGAACTTGAGGATGCAGGCGATGATGGGGAACAGGAGGCGAAAATCCGCCTCTCCGACCTGATCGTCACCGAGAAGGCGAAGTTTTTCTATGAGTACGACTTCGGCGACGCCTGGTGCCACGAACTTCAGGTTGAGCGGATCGACGATATTCCGAAGGGTCATTGTCTGCGCGTCACCTGCCTGGATGGTAAGCAGAGCTGCCCGCCTGAAGATGTCGGAGGTATCGACGGCTTTGCCGAGTTTCTGCAGGCCATCAGGAATGCTCGACACCCCGAGCACGAGGCCTTCCGGGAATGGGCGGGAGAAGATTTCGATCCGAGGCACTTTGACGTTGACGAAGTCAATATAGAGCTTGCGAAGTACGCACGCTGGTCACGCCCCAGAGCGCTGGAGCAGGACCTCCAAGTACCCCGGATTTGACAACCGCATCAGGGACACGGACCGGCCGGACGCCCTGGTCGCCCGGTGCCGGGCCGATCCGTCCCCCGAGCGGGCCGTCGAGGCGTCGCGTCCAAGGGCATTGCACGGGTCGGCCGGTTGTGGCAGACTCGGATTCATGCATGCTACCGTGTGGTTTCTTATCGTTGCCGTGTTGCTCGTATCCTTCGCCTGGGAGCGCCCCGGCCCAATCGGGTGCGCCTTCCTTGCGTGGATGGGTTTCCGAGCGTTGCGTTGACCTTTTGAATCCGAGTGATTCGCTCAAGTACCGCAGGCCGCCGACCGCAATTCGCGGGTCGGAGGATGGGGGATGCAAACCCCCGTCCCCGGCCCAGCGACCGGGCGGGAAGGCCTGCCGGAATTGGAGTTTTTTCCAACCCCTGAAGCGCGGTCAAAGGAGATCCGAGAGTACAAAGGCGGCGCTGAGGGCTGGGGATGGCTGATCGGAATCGTGGCCTGCCTCGGGGCGGCCGCGGCGTCTCAGCCGTGCGTCGCGCGTATCGTCTTGCGTCTTAGCCAGCGAGCCACCCGCCAGGTGGATGGATGCACCAAATCATCGACAATCGTGTAGACCGCCGGCACGACGATCAGCGTGAGCAGCGTGGAAGTCGTCAAGCCGCCGATGACGGCGATCGCCATCGGCTGGCGTGATTCAGAACCCGCTCCCGTTCCCAGGGCGATGGGAAGCATGCCGAAGATCAGGGCGAGGGTCGTCATTAGGATCGGACGGAGACGAATAGGCCCGGCCTTGAGGATCGCCGCATCCCGCTCCAGCCCGTCACGGTGGCGAAGCGTGTTGATGAAGTCCACCAGCAATACGCCGTTCTTCGTAACCAACCCCATTAGGAGGATGAGGCCGATCATCGTATAAATGCTCACCGTCATATCGCTCAGAATCAACAAGCCGAAGGCACCGACAACCGAAAGTGGCAACGCGAGCATGATTGTGAAGGGATGGACTAGGCTCTCGAACTGAGAAGCCAGCACCATGTAGACGATGACGGTCGCTGGGTAGCGCGCGAGGAACAGGTAGCCGAACGACCCTTGCATGGGGTCGGCCAGGCCGCCCAAGGCGCTGCGCTTTCCAACTGCCATTCACAGTCATTCACCACCGTCCTGATGGATGGCCCTGCCGCACTCCGGGCACGTTCCGCTCACGTTGCCTGTGAGGTTGTAACCACAGTTGGTACAGAACGGCGTCGTGACTGGTAGATGTTCCAGACCGACTCCCTCGACCTCAAGGTACTTGTCGAGCGGAACGGATGATCTGCCGAGCGCGCGTTTTAGCCTGAGAAGATTCTTTACTCCCTTTGCTGCTACAGCCTCAACAAAGGCAATTGAATCGCGTTCGTGCGACCCTGTCTTGGTCAAGCGATGAACGAAGCCCAGCTCGTACGCGCGGCGTGCCGATAGCTCCTCGCATCCGAGCAAGATCTCCAGGGCGTGATCCTGGCCTACGATCCGCGTGAGAAACCAAGGCACGGCCGTAGCAGGGCTTACGCCGAGCGGATGCCCGCGGTTTACGATCACGGTGTCCTCTGAAGCGATCCGGAAGTCACACGCAAGTAGCAAACCCAAGAAGTGAATGTCGAGCTCGCCTTGGTACGACCCCACCACGAAGAGCCGAGGGTCGCGGAGGTACGTGATATACCGCTGCATCGCGACTTCTTCGCGGGCCAACTCCGTGCGCGCCCGGGAGTCGCCGGCATATGTTGACTCATCAGCCACGTTCACACGGCGAAAGCACTCGTTGAGCTGAACCAATGCTCCATGGTTCAGTCCGCTCGACGGGAAGCTGGTGAGGAGCAACCGGTGCGGACCGACGACAAGCTCATCAAACAGCTCCCAAAGCGTCCCGATGCGGCGCAAGTCCACCCCGACAGAAATTGAGCCGGGGGCAAATCGCAGGATGGTAACCGACCCAACGACCTCCGTCGACCAGAAGCGAAGGTCGTCGCTCGGGTAGTCAGTGTATGCGCCGCCCATAGTCCCGACCTCCTTGCGGTCAGGCAGTTCCGCTCACGGGGAATTGGGGCTCCGCAGCGTGGCGCAGTCTTCGGCCGAATGTGCTATACACGGCTACGAAGAAGAGCGGCACGAAAACGGTTGCCAGAAACGTCGCTGTGACCACACCGCCCAGGACTCCGGTGCCGATGGCGACCTGCGCGCCCGCGCCGGCGCCTGCGGCGGTAGCCAGCGGCAGGACGCCGAAACCGAACGCTAGTGAAGTCATGACGATCGGACGTAGTCGCAATCGTGAACCCTCGAGCGTGGCTTCGATCAGGCCCATTCCCTCGCGCGCCTTGGCCAAGGCAAACTGGACGATCAGGATGGCGTTTTTGGTTGTCAACCCGAGAACGGTGAGCAGTCCGATCTGAAAGTAAACGTCGTTGGGCATCCCCCGCAGCGAGGAACCCAGGACACCGCCGACGATGCCGAGCGGCAATGCCAGCAGAATCGTGATGGGGACGATCCAGCTCTCGTATAGCGCCGCAAGACAAAGAAAGATCACAATGATCGAGAAAGCATAGAGGGTCGGTCCCTGGGCCGTGGCCAGACGCTCCTGGTAGGAGATCCCGGTCCAGTCGAAACCGATCCCGCGCGGCAGTTGATCGACAAACGCTTCCATGGTGTCCATGGCTTCACCGGAGCTGCGGCCGGGGGCGGGTTCGCCCCAGAAATTGATCGATGGAAATGCGTTGTACCGCTCCAGTCGCGGAGACCCGAAGCTCCAGCGCCCGGACGCCAGCGTGTGAAACGGGGTCATGAGACTCTGGTCATTTCGCACGTACAACCGGTCCAGATCGCCCGGCAGCATGCGGTAGGGCGCGTCGAGCTGGACGTATACCCGCTTGACTCGTCCGCCCTGAATGAAGTCGTTCACGTAGGCGCTGCCGAATGCTGCTGAAACGGTGTTGTGGATGGCGTCGATCGGCACACCCAGCGCCCCGGCCTTCTCCCAGTCCACGTCGATGCGGTACTCGGATACGTCCTCCAGCCCGTTCGGGCGGACGCGGGTCAGGCCAGGGTCTGCAACCGCCAGTTGAAGCAACTGGTTGCGGGCCGCCATCAACGCTCCGTGCCCGAGCCCACCGCGATCCTGTAACTGGAAGTCGAATCCCCCGGCTTGCCCTAACTCAAGAACGGCTGGAGGCGGGAACGCGAACACCCGCGCCTCGCGGATCCTCGAGAACTCGGCCATGGCGCGACCAACAATCGCATTCACCTTCAGTTCCGGGCGATCCCGGATCTCCCAGTCCTTGAGCTTGACGAAGGCCATGCCGGCATTTTGCGCGACGCCGGAAAAACTGCGGCCGGAGATGGTAAGGCAGGAAGCGACCGCTTCTTCCTCTTCCTTCAGGAAATGCTCGCGGACCTTGGTCATGACCTCGTCGGTCTGCTCCAGGGTTGCTCCCTCGGGCAGCTGCGCCTGGACGAACATAATGCCCTGATCCTCTTCCGGGAGGTACGCCGTGGGCATGCGCATGAACAAATAGCCCATCGCCGCGACGATCAGCAAATAGGCGACGGCGAAACGCAGCTTGCGAGACAGCGCGTAGCCCACCACCTTCAGGTACACGCTTCTACACCAGTTGAAGATCCGGTCGAACCAGTGGAAAAAGGGCCGCAGGAAGCGCGCGCCTGTCTCGGCCGCTTCGTGCCCCTTGGGCACGGGCTTGAGCAGTGAGGCGCAAAGAACCGGCGTCAGGATAAGAGCCACGACGACGGACAGCAGCATGGCGGCGATGAGAGTTACGGAGAACTGGCGGTAGATAACCCCGGTCGAGCCGCTGAAGAAGGCCATCGGCCCGAACACCGCCGACAACACCACGCCGATTCCGATCAGCGCGCTGGTGATCTCGGCCATGGACTTCCGCGTCGCCTCGCGGGGCGGAAGCCCTTCCTCGCTCATGACCCGTTCCACGTTTTCGACGACCACGATGGCGTCATCGACGAGCAGGCCGATCGCCAACACCATCGCGAACATGGTCAGCATGTTGATCGAGAAGCCGAACAGCCCCAGGGCTGCGAACGTCCCCAGGACGACGACCGGCACGGCGATCGTCGGAATCAGGGTGGCCCGCATGTTGCCGAGGAAAAGATACATCACCAGAAAGACCAGCACGATGGCTTCGAGCAGCGTCTTGACCACCTCTTCGATGGCGACCTTCACAAATGGGGTCGTGTCGTAGGGATATATCTCCTTCATGCCCGGCGGAAAGTAGCGGGCCAGCTCGCCCATCTTGGCCTTGACCGCATCCGCGGTCTCGAGGGAGTTCGCTCCGGGCACCTGCCGAACCGCCAGGGCTGCTGAAGGACGCCCGTTGAAACGCGTCCGGCTGCCGTAGCGCTCGGTGCCCAACTCGGTTCGCCCCACATCCTGGACGCGCACGATCGAACCATCCGGATTGGTGCGCAGCGGAATCGCCGCGAACTCCTCCGGAGTCTGAAGCAGGTTCTGGACGACGATCGAGGCGTTCAGCCTCTGACCCTCCATGGCCGGTGCTCCGCCTAACTGGCCGGCGGAGACTTCCACGTTGTAATCCCGCAACGCCGCGGTCACGTCCTCGATCACCAAGCCGTAGGCCGTCAGCTTGTCTGGATCGAGCCAGATCCGCATGGCATATTGCGTGCTGAAGACCTGCACCTCTCCTACGCCCGGCACCCGAGCGAGCACGTTCTCCACATTGGCCTGGGCATAGTCCGCCAGGTCGATGTCGTCCATGCTTCCGTCTTCCGAAACCAGCCCGACGATGATCAGGTAGTTCCGCGTGGATTTGCTCACCGTGATGCCCTGGCGCTGCACCACGTCGGGTAGACTCGCCGTGGCAAGCTGAAGCTTGTTCTGGACCTCGGCCCAGGCCAAGTCCGGATCGGTGCCTGGCTCGAACGTGAGTTCCAGCCGGCCGGCCCCGGAAGAGTCGCTGGTAGCCGACATGTACAGGAGGCGGTTCAGGCCCGTCATCTTCTGTTCGATGATCTGAACCACGCTGTTTTCGACGGTCTCGGCGGAAGCGCCGGGGTAGAAGGCATCGACGGCGATCGACGGCGGGGCAATCGGCGGGTATTGCGAAATCGGCAGGCTGTAGATCGCCAGGGCCCCGGCGAGCATGATGACGATCGCGATCACCCAGGCGAAGACCGGGCGCTCTAGAAAGAAGTTGGATATCATCACGGCGTTCCTTGATTCGACGTCGCCACGACTTCCTGCGTCCGATCGCCCTGCGCGCCGGGCGTCCGACTTTCCGCCGAAACGACTTTGACATCGGCGCCCGGCCGCACATTCTGCAGGCCTTCAACAATCAGCCGATCCCCCACCGCCAGGCCCGAGTCGACCAGCCACCTGCGGCCCAGAGCTCGATTCAGCACGAGCGTCCGCTGCTCGACCTTGCCGCCGTCGTCGACCACCAGCGCGATCGCCTCTCCCTTGGGGTTGCGGCTGACGCCCTCCTGCGGAACCAGGATCGCCTCCTGAACGACCCCCTCCTGGACGACGGCTCGCACGAACATGCCCGGCAAGAGAACATGATCCGGATTCGGCACGGTGATGCGCAGGACGAACGACCCGGTGGTGGGATCTACCTGTACGTCGCGGAACTGGAGCGTTCCCTCCAAGGGATAGGCCGTCCCTTCTTCGAGGACGACCCGCACGGCACGGCCGCCCTCCGCCTTGAGTCGCCCGGTTTCCAAGTCACGGCGCAGTTCGAGGAACTGCTTGGAGGACTGGGGCACATCGACGTAAGCAGGGTCGAACTGGTGGATCGTCGCGAGCGCGGCAGGCTGGTCGGTCGTCACAAGGCTTCCGACCGTCACCTTGGACTTGCCAATGCGCCCCGAAATGGGAGCCGTTATCCGCGTATAGGACAGGTCGATATGGGCACTTTCCACTTCCGCCCGACGCAGCGCGATCGTCGCCTCAGCCTGCTGCACAGCGGCGGCCGTGTCATCGTAGTCCTGCTGGCTCACCGCGTTCTCGGCCAGAGCGCTGCGGTAGCGTTCCAGGCGGGATTGGATTGCAGGCAGCTCCGCTTCCGCCACGGCGAGCGCCGCCTTGGCGCGATCGTACGTCGCCTGGTAGCGGGCGGGGGCAATCTGGTAGAGAACCATGCCCGCCTCGACACCCTGTCCCTCCTCGAACAGGCGCGACTGGATGATGCCGCTGACCTGGGGCCGTACATCCGCTTCGAGAAAGGAAGCCACGCGGCCGGGCAGTTCAGTGGTCAGCGTCACCGGCTCCGACGATACGGTGACTACGGCAACCTCGGGCACCGGCTTCTGCGGAGGACCGGTAGCCTGCCCTCGTTCACAGCCGCCCAGATTCAGCGCGACGGCGGACAGTCCCACGATGGTAATCAAGGTGCATCGAGTTCTCTTGTTCTTCATTCAGGGTTACTCCCAGGTTCTCTTTCTGTGGTCGGTTCGACACCGGCCGGAGGGGCGTCCGGTTTCTCGGCGTCCGACGGTTCCTCCCGGTCATCTTCCGGCGCTCCTTCCCATGGCGGGGATTCCCTGCCGCCTGAGAAGAAGTAGCCAACCGAGTCCGCAAGAGCGCCGGACGGCTCGTCCAGGTATTCGCCCTGGGGCATGGCGTCCAGGGTCCAGCCTCCTCCCAGGGCCTTGTAGATGGCCACGAGGTCCACGGCAATCTGACCGCGGCTCTGCGCCAGGGCGTCCTCCAGGACAACGAGCGAGCGCTGGGCATCCAGGACGCGCTGGAAATCGGTCAGGCCGTCGCGGTACTGCCGTTCGGCGACCTGGGTTGAGCGACGGGCGGCCCCGACCGCTCGGTCAAGCGCGGCGTAGCGATCCTGCTCGCGCTTGTAGCCGACCAGCGCCCCCTCGACCTCTTCCAGCGCGAGCAACACCGTTTGTTCGTACGCAACATAGGCTTGCTGCGCAGCGGCCTCTTCCGCGGCAATCCGGTGCAGATTCCGCAGCCCGTCGAAAATATTCCATCGCACGGTGGGCCCGAATCCATAGGCGATGCTGCGCGTATCGATTGCATGATTGAAATCCGTCGCCTCGAAAGCGAACGTCCCCGACAACGTGAAGCGCGGATAGAGATCGGCCGTGGCGACACCGATCTGGGCGAATTGAGAGGCAAGGCGCCGTTCAGCGGCACGGATGTCCGGCCGCCGGCGGAGAATGTCGACGGGGACGCCGACCAGAACTTCCGAGGGAGGCTTGGGAATCGCCCGTTCCGCGGACAACTCGTCCCACACCGCTGACGGCTCCTGGCCAATCAGCACGCCCATGCGGTAGATGGCGAGGGCCAGCGCCGTTTGGAGCAGGGGGAGTTCCGCCTCCGTGGTGGCCAGATTGGTCTCGGCCTGGCGAACATCGAGTTCAGACGTTAAACCGAGCCTGAAGCGCGACTGTGTAAGAGAGAGCGTTTGTCTTTGGAGATCGATGTTCTGAGCCGTCGCTTCGATGCGGGCCTGAAGCCTGCGCACGTCGATAAACGTCGACGCGACCTCGGCCAGCAGCGAGACGAGCACGCCGCGATAGTCCTCGACTGTTGCGTGCAGGGCGGCATCGGCAGACTCCACGTTGCGACGAATGCCGCCGAAGACGTCGATCTCCCACGAGGCGTCAAAGCCGGTAGCGAAGAGATCCTGCTCGTCGGTCTCGGGTAGCTCCCTCCGCTGCGGAATCAGGCCGATCAGGCTGCTGGCCAGCGTGTTGCTCACCCCCGCCGCGCCCGGCAGCGCCGAAGTTAGACCTTGGCCGAGAGCGTTGCCTGCGACGCCTCGCGCAACCGAGTCCCTGAACCGTGCCCCAAGGCTTGTCGCCCCCGGACGCGACAGGGCGCCGCCCAGGCTGTTGGCGCTGGCTTTCGAGCGCTCATAGCTGCCCTGACCAGACAGTGCCGGCAGCAGCTCCCCGGCGGCGATGCCGCGCAGCGCGCGGGCTTCGCGGATGCGCAAGATAGCGAGACGAAGATCGAGGTTGTTCTCAGCCGCCCGGTAAATGAGGTCGGAGAGCAGGTCATCGTCGAAAACCTGCCACCATAACTCGACGCTCGCGTCTCCGGGCGCCAGCCCGTTGCTCGCCGATTGGTGCCAGCGGACGGGAACATCCGTCCGCGGCGAGCGATAGTCCGGCCCGACAGCGCAACCGGGCAGGAGCAATGCCGATGCCAGACCCAGGACGGCGGCCCGGTACGCGGCCGGCGTTCGCCGATGCGGCCGGGGCGTGGCCCGCTCGTAGAATGTTGCCGATGACGGTGGCGCGCTGCTGTCGCGGAACTGCCGTGATTCCAGCTCCCCGCGTAACGGGAAGCGCGCAGCACCTCTAACCCGCAGGACACGCAAACGACCGCTCATGAATGCACCTCCCACCGGTCCGGGTATCGCGCCCGTTCCGCGTCGCCTAGCATGCCGAGGAACAGCGTATTCAGAATGCGCTGCGCCTGGACTTCCATCGGTTCCCGGCGCCCCGCGAAGTGGTTCGTGAAGATCGTGCCGTAGAGCAGGTCACTGATCGTCTCTGTAAACTCCTCGGCCGGCGCGGCCCGCACGCGCCCGGAAGCGACCAATCCGCGGAACAACTCGAGCCAGCGCCCGACGTTGGCGTCGCGGTGTTCGAAATAGGTCGGCTTCTTGCGGTCCTTGAAGGCGGCCCGCTCCAGGATCAGGAGCTCGACGCACTCGGGGTGGGCGTCGAAGTATGCCAAGTACGCATGAACCGCAGCGGCAATCTGCTCCAGCGGGTCCGCCTGTTCGTCGACGACGGCGTGTACGGCCTCGCGGAGCCTGTGCATGGCCCGATCCGCCGCTGCCAGAAACAATGCTTCCTTCGTCTCGAAGTAGCGATACACGGTTCCCTTGCCGACGCCCAACTCGTCGGCGACGACCTGCACGTCGGCGCGGGCAAAGCCGTCGGTCGCGAACAGCCGGGTAGCCGCCTCCAGGATTTCCTCGCGGCGGCGCGTAATCAGGGCCTTGTCCTTCGGTCGTCCGCGAAGCTTGGCGCTGGCTTTCTTGCCCAGAGTTCCCATCGTTTTCACCCGGTGAAATTAGTTGACGGACCAGTCCGTCCAGCCTATCATATCGGTTGTGCGACCTGCGTCAAGTAGTCCGATTCTGGGCCACAGGAGACATGTACGATGAAGAACAACCGACGAATCGCACGCCGGGCGGCGGCGACGGCGCTAGTGTTCGGCGGAATGGCCTTTCAGGGCTGCCCCGCCGCGGGCCTTCTCAACGAGTGTTTTGGTGAGGATACGATCTCAGCCGGCGAATACGATGACCTCAACGTGTTCGAGCAGCTACTCTACGACGAAACCGGGTGTGGCCGCTACGAGCCGCGAGTCGACTTTTGAAGCGTTCGGGTTGCGGGTCGAAGCAGCGGAATGCCGAAGGCGGATCGCTTCGACCCTACGTGCCAAACCCGCGCTGAAACATGTCCATGATGAGGTTCGTCTGACGCACGAGTTCTCGGCGTCGGCCCGTCATCGTGTGCGCGACGATCGTACCATAGGTCAGATTGCACAGGAGGTCAGCCACGGCGGGCACGTCGATCCGCCGAAGTCTGCCCTCCCGCACGGCCTCTTCCAGCACCCGGTGAAGCCCCTCGATGTTCGACTTGCGATAGGAGTACTGCGTGGCCTCGATGGTGTCCTGAAACGTGGCTCGCTCGATCATGGCGATTTCGATGTAATGCGGGTGCCGTTGGAAGAACTCGAAATTGGCTCGGACGCCCAGGCCGATCTGCTCGATCGCGGTGCGGCCCTTGGTAATCCTCTCCAGGATGTACTGGTGCAACTCGCGCCAGACCATTTCCGACACGGTGAGGAACAGACCCTTCTTGTCGTCAAAGTAGCGGTAGACCGTACCCTTCCCCACCTTGGCCCGGTCAGCGACGACTTGCACGTCGGTGTCCGCATAGCCGTGCTTGGCAAAGAGCTTGGCCGCTTCATGCAGGATGGCCTCCCGCTTGCTGCTGCGGGCTGGCGTGGTTGGAGCACCGCTGGTGTTCCTCTTCATGCCCGAATCCTAACGGATCGGGCGAGTCGTTTCCATGAGGCTGCTGGTTTCGGGCAAGCAAACCGTCTCGACGGCGTTCAAAAGGGAAATCTTGGAAGGCCCTGACCCGCCTTGACGAACACCTAGCCGTAAAGCAAAATGCGCGGACGGACCAGTCCGTTCCATCACGGCGCGGGCCGGAGCGGTCGGATTGTCTTCGGGGAGATTCGGGTATGCGAGATTCTACATCGGGCTGGGCAAGACGGATCGGCTGGTGCAAGCGCTTGGCAAGCCTGGGCGCGGGGGGCGTACTGCTCCAAACGGGCGGTTGTGCCGTGGACCTCAACGCCTTGCTCCAAGACTTTGTCGCGCAAGCGGTCCCGATTCTTGTCAACCAGTTCGTGGCGGGGTTGTTCGGTCCGTAGCCGCACGGCAGTACTCGGCACGGAGTCCGACAGCCGGCGGCGGACAACTCATCATCCGCGGCACGATGACGGTGGTCGAGAACTTTGACGGCTTCGCGCATATGGATACCGAGTCCGAGTAGCTACCGTCGATCAGCGGTGATGCGGGGCCGGGATCAGTAGACAACGCGCCATCCCGGCTTCGCACCACGCTGCAGCGACTAGAGCGGTTTCAATCCAAGCGTAGCGTGTTGAACCGAGCCGCGACCGTGAGGGAGTGGGTATTTCCGTATGCAGGCCGCTACGCTTGGAGCAAAGTTGCTCTAGAAAGGCGCTCTCGCGTTCGGAGCGTGATTGCGGTCGTTGGTTTTAGCATAAGGAGCTTTGTTATGAATTGGATTTGGTGGGTAGTGGGCGCTGTGGCGGCCGTTCTCGTTCTGTTCCCGGACTTGCTCGGTGGCCTCGATTTGACGGGACTGCTGGGCGGTGCCACGCAGTGAGCGCGACGTGAGGCGCCGCCGGCGGGCGGGTAACGCCTCGACTGGAATCGTTCCAACACGCAAGCTGCATGGCCTTCTTGCGCTTGCGGTCTCCTTGGGCTGGGCGTGCTGAGTGCGCGCCCGGTCTTTTGATCGCGTGAGGATTGCCTGGGCGGCCGGCGCTCCATCTTCTGGGTCTGCGGTGTCCGATGCGAACGGAAGTCGGCGGGTGGTTCCTATCTACGGGTTCCCGCAGGTGAAGGATGTCAGCATCGGTGGTTTCAGGGGTCAGTACGGCAAAACCCGAGCGATTCGGTGAAACCCTTAACGGCACGGGCGGCCGGCCTGAACCCACGCACCCGCGCGTTGCAAGGCTCCGCCAGGCTGGGGACATAATGAAGTAAGATGGACCGGTCCGTTCATGCACGGGGTCAGTCGGAGGAGGTTCGAGATGCGAAGCCTACCGGGAACTCATACCGCAAGCCGACTAGGTTTGCTCGCCACGCTGGCTTTGACTGGCGGATGCCCAATGACAATGGAACCGCCGCCCGACTCGCAGCCGGCGACCACCATTGCCTTAGAGACGGTGGCACAAGGGCTCACGTCACCGCTCGCCTTGGCCTCTCCTTCGGACGGCACGGGCCGACTTTTCGTAGTGGATCAGGTCGGGAAAATCTGGATCATCGATGCCGGTGGTAATCGCAACGCCCGGCCGTTTCTTGACTTTGGCACGAATCTCGTGGCGCTCAACGGAGCGTATGATGAACGCGGCCTGCTCGGTTTGGCGTTTCACCCGGAGTACGCGAGCAACGGACGGTTTTTTGTGCGCTACAGCGCGTCCCGCGACGGGCAGCCAGAGGAGGGGTGTAACGACCCCGCGGGGTTCGTCGTTGGCTGCCACTCGGAAGTGCTTGCGGAATATCGGGTTTCCACGGGAGACCCGGACATGGCCGATCCCGAGTCGGAGCGCATTCTGCTGGCCGTCGACAAGCCGCAATTCAACCACAACGGCGGACAAATCGCCTTTGGTCCGGACGGTTACCTCTACGTGGGCTTTGGAGACGGAGGCGGGGCCAACGACAATGAGGAAGGCCACACGTCGGACCTTGGAAACGGGCAGGACCTCACGACGCTGCTAGGCAAGATTCTGCGCATCGACGTCGATAGCGGCGATCCGTACGCCATTCCGGCGGACAATCCGTTTGTTAACGAGCCGGGAGCACAGCCCGAAATCTGGGCCTTCGGCTTGCGAAACCCGTGGCGATTCTCATTTGACATCGGCGGTGACCGTCGGCTGTTCGTGGCCGATGCGGGGCAAAACTTGTTTGAGGAAGTCGATATCATTGTTCCGGGCGGCAACTACGGTTGGCACATTCGAGAAGGCATGCACTGCTTTGATCCGTTGAACCCCGGCATGCCGCCAAACGATTGCGCGACGGTCGATCGCAACGGCAACCCGTTGATCGGCCCGATCATCGAATACCCGCACGTCGCAGAAGCGGGCCATGTCGCGGGGATCGCGGCCATCGGTGGCTTCGTGTATCGCGGCGCTGCGATCCCCGAACTGTCTGGCTGGTATGTCTTCGGTGATTTCAGCACGGATTTCATTTCGAGTGATGGAACGCTGTTCGCAGCACAAGAGAACTCCGACGGGACTTGGACGCTGAACGAACTGGTTGTGGCGGGAAGGACGGGAGGCCGGATCGGCAGGTTCATTCTTGGCTTCGGTCAGGACGAAACGGGTGAGGTCTACGTATTGACAACCGCCAACGTAGGACCGACCGGCGACACGGGTGAGGTCCACAAGATCGTTTTGGCTCCCTAATGGAACTGGGCACCGCGAGTGCCCCGATTTTGAAAAGGACAGAACTCAATGAAGAACCTAACGACGGATTGCTGTGGTTATGCCTACGTGCGATTCAAACCCGCCCGCCTGATGCTGGCGGCGACGATCGGCCTGTATCTTGGCTGCGCTCCCCCGGCAGCGCCGGAACCAGTGGAAGGAACGACCGATGTCTCCATGCAGGGAATCGCCTTTGTCCCCAAGGAAGTGACGATCAAAGTCGGCGAAAGGGTCCGCTGGACTAACCGAGAATCGCTCCCCATCGTTCATACCTCGACCAGCGGTGATCCGAGCGACGGCAACGCGGGTGATCTTTGGGACTCGGGGAACCTGTCGCCGGGTGAATCATTCGTCCGCCAGTTCGGTGAGGTGGGCGAGTTCGAGTATTTCTGCATTCCCCACCAGACCATGCAGGCGATGCGGCGGGCGAAGGTGATTGTTGGTCCGTGAACACCCCCTTGCGGCGGCACGATGCCGTTGTTCGGGACGCCGCTCTCCGCAACCGACCTTGGCCTGATCCGAGACTGGATCGACCAAGGGGCGCTGGACAACTGACTGGCCCCAACGGGCTCAGCGCTCCGTCATCTTGTTGACGAGCTTCATGAACGCTTCGCGCTCATCGCGGCTCAGGCGATCCAACGCGGCGACGATGGGGGCGAGCTTAGCCGTGCGGTACTTCGCGTGTACGGCCCGCCCGGATTCGCTGATGGTCATGTCCACCCGACGGCGATCCTCGCGGTTGATGCCGGATGTGACGAGCTTGGCGGCCTGGAGCCGTCGCAACAAACGGGACATCTGCGCCGGGACGACCCTCATGTGCTTCTGCGCCTCACCCACGGTGGCCGTCCCCACTTCGGCCAGATAGTCCAGCGCGAGGAACTCGGATTCCGTGATCTCGGCGGTTTCGCTCGACGCCTCGATCCACGACTTCTTGCTCATCGCGAGGATCGCTTCGGCCAGTTGGGCAGTCTCAGGCATGCAGGTATTATCGACAAAGCAACATTTGCAGCAAGGATACTTTCATCGCTCGATACCAATCAGTAAGCTGATACGTCCGCCCCGCCGCCCTTGACAAACCGGTCGCGGTAGGACCCCGGGTTGCCCCGGGGCCCCCGCACAGATCCGTACAGGCGGAATTACCGCATACGGCTCCTACTTCGGGTGCTTGGCGTAGAATCGCTCGTTGGGATACGGGTGCAATATCC